>CAOJHG010000035.1 GCA_948435975.1 uncultured Oscillibacter sp.
CAACCGGCAGGCCCACGAGGCCATCAGCTTCACGTGTATGCCGCTGAATGAGCTGGCGGCTATGCAATAAAAAGGAAACGGGAGGAATGTGTATGCTGAACAAAATCGAGATCATGGGCCGGCTGACCCGGGACCCGGAGCTGAGGCGGACGCAGAGCGATATTGCCGTCGCGTCCTTTTCCATTGCCTGTGAGCGGGACTTCAAGTCCCAGGGCGGGGAGAAGGAAACGGACTTCGTGGACGTTGTGGCCTGGCGCAATACCGCTGAGTTTGTGAACAAGTATTTTGCCAAGGGCCGCATGGCCGTCGTGGTGGGCCGCCTGCAGATTCGGGACTGGACGGACCGGAATGGCGGCAAGCGCCGCAGCGCCGAAATCGTCGCGGACAGCGTGTACTTTGGTGACTCGAAGCCCAAGGAGGGGACCTCTGCCCCGTTCGGAGACAGCGCTGAGGAGCTGCCGGAGGACTTTGAACCCTTTGCTGAAACCGGAGAGGAGGACGGCGAGCTGCCGTTCTAAAAAACGAGACAGCGGCGGGGGGAGTTTTCCTCCCGCCGCAGAATTTGGAGGAACAGAGCGTGCATTACAACGTATTGACCGCCATTGCGCTGCCGGAAGAGACTGCGATTCCGCCCGAGGACTATGAGCGGATACAGGTTGATCTTCTGACGGTCCGCGCTTTGCTGGAAAAGGAGCCGGAGAATTATGTGCTTCAGATGGCGCTGGCAGAACTGGAGAACCGTCTGAATCCCCTGGAGTATATGGCGGAAAGCCTGGTGTCCAAGGTGATGGAACCTTACGGGATGCATACGGCAAATTCGAATGTTTTGTGGGACTGGTATGAACTGGGCGGCCGCTGGTATGAATATTTCCTTGTGAAAGAGGACTGTTCCAGTGCGGTCAGGGGGACACGGGCCCGTGTTTATGGTCCCGCCCAAATTGCGCCGGAAGGCTATTGCTGGGCAGCAGGCGCGAAAAAATGCGATATCGCCTGGGACAAGATGAAGGAGCGCTTCGTGAAAGAACTTTCTCAGTCCTTGCGGGAGTTCCAAAGCTGGTGCCTTGCAGGAGAAGTCCCGGAGAAATGGCGCGGTACCGCTTTTGTTACGCCGGATGGAGTCTATCTTCACAGGCGGCTTGTGTACTGTACCGATAAAACCGCGGAAGAGAATCTGAGCCGGGCCAATCACTTGATGGAGGCCCGCTATTTTGTCAACCCCTATGCCTTCATTGGCAGAGACGGCTGGATGGGCTGTGACAATTTCAGCGCCGCCAGTCTGGACGGAACAGCCGATACGACATGGAACCAGACGGTTCAGAATTTTATTGACAGCCTGCCCGAGGATGCCTTGTTGGTTTCGGTGGACTGCCATAATTAAAAAGGAGATTGATTTTATGAGTGACCGGCTTTGCAATTGCTGCTCGCATCTTCTGGTGTGCAGCGAGAAACTGAACAGCTTTTACAATGAGCACTTCATTCCCAACGGCTGGAAGCTGTCGTATCGGACGCTTTCCGAAGGGGTGTCCCTGCTTCTGACTGGCCGCTGCAAGGAGTGCTATGGCGAATTGGAAGAGCGCATCCTGCTTACGGACCTTCTTTCCGGCGACGAACTGCTGCGCACCATCTATGACGCCATGTGGAAGGCGTTCCCTTACGACAAGAAACTCGACAGCGGCGATTACTACGGCCCCAGCGAGGCCCGCAGCGCGTTCTACCGCAGCCGCGACCGCTGGAAGACCTTCCGGCGGGACCGGGAGTTCCTGCGCCTGTTCCATGATTATGACCGGAACCAGGCGCGGCTCTGGCTGGATAAGATTCACCCCGACCGGGCCTATACCGAGGTGCTCAGGGACACTGGGGGCAGCCTGTTCTGTGCGGTGCTGAAGCTGGCGGAGGAAAACGGCGACTTTGAAAAAGCGCGGCCTATCCTGGACTATGTGCTTCCCAGTGAGCATGAGGGATATGGCTCGTCCTCTAAAGGCGATGAGCTGACAGCATATGAATTTGACTTCGTGCCCATTGTCAACTTCGGCTGTGAGGGCATTTACCTGGACTGCTATTTGAAGGGCAAATTCGATGAATCCGGACGGCATACCCTGCGTGTGGGTACGCTGAAAACGCTGGAGCGCAGTCTGGAGGCGGCCAAAATCATGGCGGAGCTGGGCGGTGCGCTGTTGTACCAGGAAAACCAGTATGTCAACAAAAATATCCATCGCTTTACGCCGCAGGCTGATTTGGAGCGGCAGTATCGGCAGATGATGGAACAGGAGAAGCTCAAAGGAGAAATGCATGAAGGATAATATTCTGGAACACCTGAAAACGGAGTGTCCCTTTTCTCAGGTGTTTGAGGAATGGGAATGGCCGGAGAACAGCTGGGGCAAAGTTCCACTCAAAAAGATCGGTCATATTCGTGCGGATTATCAAGGCCGCTGGTGGAATACCGTCTGGCCCTGCCACCCGGAACTGGCCACAGAGGAAATCAAGGCGGAGATCGGTCGTGTTTATAAGTCGTTGACCGCAGAGGATGCCATGAAGGACCTGTCTGCGCTGGTTCGGTTCTGCGAAGCGCATCCGGAAGCCTGCGCAGACCAGAAGTTCCGACAGGAATACAATTTCTTCCTGGTGGGGGAAGCCTGTGACTTCTGGATCAGGCTTATCACTCGTGAGAGGGACTACAATCTGTATCTGAGTGCCTATGCAAAGGAGGTAAAAAAGATTTGAAAAGGTCCAAGGCAGAACGCGCACGGAATCTGCGCTATAAGCGCCCGGCGCTGGCCTCTATGGGAAAGGATGAGTTGATCGAGGAGCTGGAACGAATCCAGGAGGCGTGCTCGGATATTCATTGGTTTACGGACCAGGACGAAAAAACGCTGATCAATGCTCTGGACGGCGATGAAGAGGACGCGTTTGCGTTCCGAATGGCGTTCAGCGACCTGGAGGCGAAGGCGGAGCATCTGAGCCGTCTTTTGTATGAGAGCAAAAGCGACGGCGTTGAGATCTGGCGCATTTATGATGATTGTACTGTGGCACTGATTGGAAACCGCTACAAGTTGGTTGGCTATGACGGACTGGAAGAAGACTATTTTTCCCTCATAGGCTACGAGAGTCAGCTTGCCCATACGACCGCCGGAAAACGGCTGATGCGGATGACGAAGGCGGAAATGATTTCTGTCATCGGCCAGTGCGTAGGCATCCTGGTATCGTTTTTAGATCTGCGTCACTCGTATGATTACTTGAAAACCACCTTTGATATCCTTCGGGATAAGAATACTTCCCTGCTGGATACTGTCAAAGCGATTGACGCAGCCTATAAGGATGCGGAAGCCGTAGGCTTTTTAGACTGGCTTGAGGAAACCAAACATTTTGACCGTCTTCTGAGCTGCCTGCCCGAGGTGGCATGGATTTGGTGAGGTGTGGATGATGAACAAATATCCGGAAACCTGCAACCTCTGCGGCGGCAGCGTTCGATACACCAGCAACGCGGTGATTTACGGACAGGAGTACGGCAGCGGATGGTGCTATCTTTGCGAAAAATGCGGCGCATTTGTCGGTACGCACAAGCCCTGGCCCAGAGAGGCCCTGGGGCTTCTGGCGAGTCCGCGTATGCGGAAGGGCAAGAAGCTGTGCCATGCGCTGTTTGACCCGCTCTGGAAGGGGAAGCCGAAAGCGCAGAAGAAACGCCGGGACCTCTATTTCTGGCTGTCGAAGCAGATGGACATCCCCTTTGAGGACTGCCATTTCGGCTATTTTGATCTGGAGCAGCTGAGGAAGGCTTACAGGATTCTCCTGAAAATCCAGGGCCAGGAAATGCGCTATGACAACTGCGGGAAAATTTACTTCACCAGTCATTGATGATTTGCCGGAAATGGAAAGAACATTTTGTGTGGAAGAGATTCAGCTCTTTTGCTGAGTCCTATCTGAATCAAAGGGTCGAAGCGGTACAGGAATGTGCCGCTTCGATTCCTTTTTGCGTTTGGAGGTGTTTTTGTGTATGAACAATTGACCCTGTTCCAATCACCCGCCCCACCTGATCGCGCTGTCTATGGCGGCAGTACCGGTCAGGCGCCAATGCTGCCGGGGCGAAAAGATTCCGCTCACATGGAGGCCATCTATCTGGAGCGCCTCCTGCCGCTGGAGGACTACGACAAAATCATCGTTCTGTTCTCCGGCGGGAAGGACAGCCTGGCCTGCGTTCTGGACCTGCTGGAACGGGGTGTGCCGCAAGAGAAGAGGGAGCTTTGGCATCACGACATCGACGGCGGGCATCCTACCAGGAAAATGGACTGGCCTGTGACACAAAACTACGTCCGGGCCGTGGCGGAACACCTGGGAATCACTCTGCGGGTATCCTGGCGCGTCAACGGCTTCTGGGGCGAGGTGTACCGGCTCGGCGCAAGCTGGCCTATCCAATATGTGGACCCGCTCAGCGGCAAAACGATGGAGTGTCCATTGTCTGAAAAACAAGTTCGATCCGCCCAGCTCCGGGAGAAGATTCTGGACAGCCTGGAGCGGGAAGAGCTGGAGAGCATGGGACTCCGTATGAAATTTCCCGCCAAAAGCGGCAGTCTGGCTACCCGCTGGTGCAGCTCCATTCTCAAGATCATGGTGGCGGATACCGTTATCCGCAATCTGGATATGGAGGAACTGAAATCCATGGGGAACAGTCAAAGGTTTCCCTTCAAAGGCTCCATTGCCAATGGCCGCTTTTGCAGCCCGAACCTCAAGCGGGAGGTAGGCGACAGCCTCCTCCGGAATATGAACGAACTGAAAGCGGACGGCCAGCGCCTGAAGCTTCCGGCGAAGTCCAGCTGTCACCAGGGCCGTTGGTGTTCCGGAAGCCTGAAAGCTCAAGTGGAAAGCAAGCTCTATTCAGACATTGAGGAGCTTGCCCAGGATGTGAAAATCCTGGTGGTTTCCGGCGAACGCCGCCAGGAGAGCGCCGGACGGTCCAAGTATAACGAGATGGAGTTCCACCGCACCAACGCCACGGCAAAGGCCCACCGGCTGGTCCATCAATGGCGCAGCGTCATCGACTGGAACGAGGCTCAGGTTTGGGAGATCATCAAAAGATGGCGGATTACGCCCCACCCCTGCTACACCGCTGGATGGAACCGCTGCTCCTGCATGATGTGCATTTTCAGCCTGCCCACCCACTGGGCCGGAATCCGGGAGCTGTTCCCGGCACGGTTTGCGGAAGTGGAGGAAGATGAACGTATCCTGGGCTTTACCCTGGACAACCAAAAACAGCTGGCGGAGTACGTCGGCGGCGCGAAAAGCTGCGTCTGCCATGACGACCCGCTGGCCCTGCATCAGCTGACCAGCGGTGAGTTTTCCGTGGCGCATGTAGAGCGGCAGGAATGGACCATGCCCGCCGGGGCTTTTCATGGCGCCGCCGGAGGACCATGCTGAAACAAATTATAAGGAGGCGACGGCAAATGATGAAGCCCTACCGTACTATTGACGACGTTCTCAAATCCCCTTGGGCGGTGGCACGCCCGCCGGAAACAGCCGTAAATGACCGGGTGCTGCGTTCCACGAAATTGGAGGACAGCATTTACAGTGACCTCCGGAGCGGAGACGGCGGCCTGGACCAGATCGAGCAGGCGGCGGAAAAGCAGCTTCACTCGTTTCCCTCCCTTTCCAGGGATATCTTCCAGTCCTTCTATTCCCTGATGCCCCGGCAGAATGCGGCGGAAACACTGTCCGCTGCGGCCAGGAAATTCAATATGCCGCTCCTGGACCATATGACGCAAAGCGAGGATTACCCTACGCTGAAAAGTGTCTGCGAGGGCCGGGAGCTGCCCGCCTATGAAGCGGCGGCGGAGTTTATCTCCAAGACGGCCCGTGAGCTGGACGGCCTTCTCTCTGACATCGGCGGGGACAAGGGCGGTTTGAACACTCTGGAAAAACTGGAGGCAGCCGAGAAACAGGCGCGTAAAAACCTCTTTGATCTTTTGAATATGCTTCAGCACGCTACAGATGGCAGCAAAGAGCTGGAGGGAACGGTCATCAAAGCGGCAAACCAGGCGGAGAGCAAACGCCGCCAGGTGGAGGCTGTGGGTAAGATGATTGACGCCAGTACCGCCGGAAATCAGGATATGATTTCCGCTGTGATTTCACAGGCGGTTCAGGCTGCGGCGGAAAAAGCGGAGGAGGTTCAGGCCATTATCGGGGCCTGGAGCGATGAACCCGGCAATTTGGAAAAGAACGAAGTCAATGAGGAACTTCTGGCGCAGGTACGAAAAAGCGATGTGCTGAAAAATGTCGCCAGGTACCTGGGCCGGTTCCGGGAAATCTTCGCTCAGGGCAAACGCAACAGCTATGTCTATGGACGGGGCGAGAAGTATTCTCTGGAATTGGGCAATGACCTTTCTAAGGCCCTCACCTCGGAGCTTGCCATGCTGGCCTCTCCAAAAACCATGCCGCTGTTCCTGCAAAAGTATCAGCGTAAGCAGATTAAACAGTACCAGCGCCGGGAACCCATTTACAAAGGCATGGGGGACATCATCTGCTGCCTGGATGAATCCGATTCCACCAGAGGCGATCCTGACGCCTGGGGCAAAGCCGTGGCGCTGACGCTGCTGGAGATTGCGGCGGACAGCGGGCGGAGCTTCGCACTTGTCCATTTTTCCAGCAGAGGCCGGTGCCATGCGGATTTGTTCCGCCCGGGCGCGTATACCATGGCCGATAAAATAAAAGCGGCGGAAACATTTCTTGGCGGCGGCACCAATTTTGAAACGCCCATGTGGGAATCGCTGCGTCTGATGCGTGAGGAAGGCTTTGAAAATGCCGATATTGTGTTTATCAGCGATGGAGAATGCGAGATGCCGAAACATTTTCTGTCGGAGCTGCGGCAGGAACAAACGGCTCGCCGCTTCACGATCACCGGCGTCCTGCTGGACAGCGGCAACATGGGTATGGATTTCAGCTTGAAAGACTTCTGCCAGAATATCTACCGCACCAGCGAGCTGGCGGGTGAGGATATCGTGCGGGAGCTGGTCAGCAAGCGGGTTTGAAAATGAGACAGTGGACGGGGCGGCGGCACAAAATGCTGCCGCCCCGTTTTTCTGCGTTTTGGACAGGCTCTCCATAGGTGGAAGATTTCCACCTATACAGCGCCCCATCAGGCTGGTAAAATGAAATCGTATTCTAGGGCGGAGTAAGTTAGGGCGGAGTAAGTTAGGGAGGAACGGCGAAAAGCAGGGGCGAAGTGCGCCCCTGGCCGCACCACAACGACCTGGAAGGAAGCAAAAGAAGGACAAGAAAGACCGTAATTGCCTGCATGGGCGGTTGCGGTCTTTTTCTGTCCCAAACAGGAAAGGAGTACCAATTCATGAGTGAGCAGAACAATTTCGGATGGCCCGTTGGAGAGGCAGTTTCCGACGACGGCCTGGACATCGGCGCGATTTTCGGTGACGGAGAAACCGCCGATGACGTGAACCCCTTCGATTCCCCGGCAGAGCAGAAGACAAAGCTTGTCGAGCCCCACGTGCGGCCCAAGGAGGAAGACTCTGCTTCCGAGCCCGGAAATAGGGAACTGCCGGCGCCGCCTCCTGTCGAAACCCAGACCAAACCCCTCAGCAAAGAGCTTGAGGAGAATACCAACCCCATTGAAGCTGCTTTTGCCAGGCAGGAAGAAAAAGCGGTTCAGACGGCAGCCAAGTCCCTCTTTGAGAAAGCGCCTGTCTTTTCCTATGGCAGCGCCCGGGAGGACATCACCGACCCGGCCCAGACCTTTGAGGAACTGCGCATTGCCAAATCGGACGATTTTCCCGAGCTGTCCGAGGGCAAGCGGGTCTCCTGGAGCGTGGAATACGGCAAGGTGACGAAGGCCATCACGGACCCCAAGGGCACCACGATCCGCTCCGTGAAGGAGGAGATCGAGCAGTCCAAGGCGTTCCTGGACAGCTTGAAGAAGGCTAAGGACAAAAATCCGGACTGCCTGGTGAAGCCCCGCGTTACCGCCCAGAGCAAGGGGATTGCATCCTATAAAGGTGTGTTCCTGTCGCTGGAAGAGGCTGGTGTTTCTGGGAAGCCCATCTGCATTGTACCCGGCAGCGATGGCCGGGTGTATGAGATGCGGAAAACCGAATTGGGCAAGTTCATTGCCCCAAAAAACAATGTTGTCGAGTTCTCTGAGATCAGGGCCGGGTTTATCCCGGCTCTGCCCTTGATTCCCCTGGAGCTGCTTCAGCAGATCATCTCCTTCTTCCGCTGTTACATGGGGGAAGTCCAGGAGTTCGAGGCGCTGGCCCATATTCTGTGGGACAAGGCGGAACAGGAATTTACCGTCCATATCCCAAAGCAGTCGGTATCCAAGGCGCGGGTCGACGCTGACCTGACGCTGAGCGATTTTCCGGAGGAACGATATCTCCATTACGCCGATATCCACAGCCACAACAGCATGGCGGCGAAATTCTCTCCTGTGGACGATCAGGACGAACGGGCGACCCGCATTTACATCGTCCTGGGCAGGCTGGACAAATTCTTCCCGGAGATTTCCGTCCGTATGTCCTGCGGCGGAACATATCAGGAACTGGACCCCGGCACGGTATTTGAGGGCGTGGGAGCCGTGTTTCCCCGCGAATGGCGGGACAACGTGAATACCAGCGTCCATGCCGCGAAGCCGCTGTCCGGCCCGCCTGCAAGGTACAGAAATCCGGACTCTTTCTGGGGGGATGTGCTGTGAGGTTTTCCAAGAACCGGCCGGTAAAAATCGTCCAACTGGGAGCTGGAGGCACCGGGGGCCATATCGCACCCCACCTTTACCGCCTGCTGTACGCCCTAGACCGGCGGACCCGCTATATCATCTGCGACGGCGATGTAGTGGAGGGAAAGAATTTGGTCCGGCAAAACTTTGCGCCTGCCGACCAGGGGGAGAACAAAGCCAAAATGCTGGCGGAACGCTATTCCACCGTGTTTGGGATGGAAACGGAGTATGTCCCAGCCTTTGTGGAAACGGAAGAACAGCTTCGCCAGCTTTTGACGCCGGAACAATGGCGGGCTGGCCCTTATAGTATGGAAACCATCAAGGAAATGGTGATCCTGCTGGGGGCATTGGACAATAACAAATCCCGCCAGCTTTGCCACCGGGTATTCCATCAGGCCAGGGAACTGATCTACATCGACTCCGGGAATGGGGAATACACCGGACAGGTGGTGTGCGGCGTCCGTCAGGCGGGCAGGACCATCTATCCGCCCATCGGCACAGCCTACCCGGATGTGCTGGAGGATACGGATAAATTTCCCACGGAGCTTTCCTGCGCCGAGGCGTCGGTTTCCGCGCCCCAGAGCATGGCGGCCAATATCACGGCGGCTATGGCGGCGGTGGATATGATTTATAATATTCTGGCCTTGGGCGAGAGCACCGTGCGGCAGGTGACATTCTCCACGCGGAGCGTCAATGTGCGCCCTACGATTCAGCAGAGGAAAAAGAGGAGGAAAGCGGCATGAGAGCGATAGTAGACGCGAAAGCCTTTTCGACGGCGCTGAGCCAGGTAGAAAAGGTGCTTCAAAAGTCCAGTATTCCGGCACTGGAAGGGATACTGGTCCACTTTTCCGGGGACAGCTGTTCCCTGACCGGCACAGACCTGACTACCTGGCTGCGTAAGAAGCTGCCCGCCCGGGGCGATGACTTTTCCTTTGTGATTCGGAAGCCTGGGATTGCGCTGAAAGCCTGCCGCTATTTCGACGGTGAGCTGACCCTGGAGCTGGTGGACGGCAGAGCGATGCACCCGAAAATGGTGCTGTCCTGCGGCCGGCGTTCCGGAGAGTTTGACACGCTTCCGGCAAAAGAACATCCTGGACTGCCCAATCAGGGAGAGGGTGTTTCTTTTCAGGCCAATGCCGCCAGCCTGCTGAAGCGGGTTGAGCGGGTAAAGTACGCTGTGAGGGTTCCACGGGATTATTCATTCCGGGCGGACCAGACCTGCGTGCAGTTCTGCGGAAATGATGTCTTCTGTTTAGACAGATGGCGGATGGCCTGCGATACGGACACCTCCATTTCCGTTCCCAGACCTTTCATGACCTGGGGGAAATCCCTGGCCTATCTGAAATTGATGGGAAACAGCGAGGCGCAGGTTCGGGTAGATGAACGCAGCATCTGGTTTTCCACGGACACGGTGGTGCTCTGCTGCCGTAATGAAGGCGCAGCCACGTTTCCCCTGGCTGCCGCTGTACCAAAAACCTTTCAGGAGGAGTTCTATGTGAACACCGCCCAATTTGCGCGGGAACTGGCTTACCTGAAGGGCTTCATCCAGCCCAAGCAGCAAAGATACGTGCGCTTCTGCGGCGGGGAAATGATGGCCTCCGATGGTTCCAACCGCTGCGCCACGTCCGTCCAAATTGATGGACACAGCGAGCTGACGGTGGGCTTTTCCCTCCACTTTATGTAGGAGGCCCTGAAGCAGTTCAAAGGCGAGGATGTTGT
>CAOJHG010000036.1 GCA_948435975.1 uncultured Oscillibacter sp.
CGAAGCCGCTGTCCTGTCCCGCCCTGGCTGCTGCCGCGGCCTGCTGAATCTGCGCCTGCTGAATTTGGCTGATGCGGTCAATCATCGCAAATCACCTCAGGTTGTCATATCCTCCGGCGCGCCGTTCTCGCCATTGTACTCCGGGGCTGCGCCGTTGTCTTCTCCACCGGTTCCTTCCGCTTTGTCGGCTTCCGTGCCGCTGCCTTCGGTTTTGTCCGCGCCCTCTGTGCCCTCAGTCTTGTCGCCGTCCTCAGGCTTATCCGTGCCTTCGGTCTTGTCGTCGCCTTCGGGCTTATCCGTGCCCTCGACCTTGTCTCCAGGCTCTACCTTGTCATTCGGGTCGCCGGTCTCAGCGTCCGCAGGCAGGCGGCCCACGGCCATGATTTCGCTGAGCTTATAATACTTGTCGTTGTCCAGGAAAATAACCTGTTCTCCGTTGTACTGGCCAGTGCCCATGACCTTGCCCACAAGCTCAATCGGCTTGCCGTTGCTGTCGTAGCCGTCTACTACAGTGACTTCCTTCCCCACCAGGGAGGACGAATAGGACATAATAGAGGCGTCCGTCATATTTACCATAGACTGCACCATCTGCATTTGAACCATCTGATTCAGCATGTCGGAGGTGTCCATAGAATTGTCAATGCCCTGGTTCGTCAGCTCCGTCACCATCAAGGTGATGAAGTCTGTCATGTCCAGCTCCAGCTTGTCTTTGGAGGAGGCCACCTTCTTCGCCAGGGTCGAATCTGCTGCAGTCGTATTCAGGATACCGGATACATCCATTCCCGAGAAATCTGCCATAGCATCTCACTTCCTTTCCAAGTGTCATACGCCGTCCAAAGGGATCAGCCCCAGGCGAAGCTGCTGAAGGAAATCCTCGCCGCTTACCGCCTGCCGCCGTTTCTGCTCTTCCTGGCGGCCGTGACGCTGCTGCTGTTCCTCCTGGTCGTAGAGGTTCTGCTGCTGCTGGCCCTCCTGGTTCCGGGGGACCTCCACCTGAACCTCCTGCCGGGTCGTGCGGCTGAGCATCGCCTCCAGGCTGGACAGGTTCTTTTCCAGCAGGCCCTGCGTCCGGCTGCTCTCCGCGTGCATCTGCACCAGGATGCTTCCGTCCTCCCGCCAGGTCATCTCGATCTTCACCTTACCCAGATTCTCCGGGGTCAGTTGGATCTCCACCTTGGTCTCGCCGTTCTGGAGCGCCTCCGTCAATTGGGGGATCACCTGCTTTTCCACAGGCGCTTCCGTCTCCTTTGCCGCGGGAGCCTCGCCGACCTTCACCGGCACGGCCTTCACGTCCTCGAATACGGGCGTCTCCATCGCGGAGGCTTCCTCCGGGGTCTCTCCGGCTTCATCCTCGCTCTGATTTTCGACGCCGCCCTGTTCCACCTTGATTTCAGCGTCCCAGTCCTTTGCCGCCTGCTCCAAAACCTCGTCAGGGTCCACTTGGGTCTCAACCTTCAGCTCCGAGTTCGTCTCCTGGGCGTTCTGGTCCTCCACCCACTGGGCCAGGACCTCTCCCGCCTCCTCAGACTCCGGCTGCATTCCAGCGCTTTCCGGCTGCATCCAGTGTACGATCCGGAACCCGTTGGCGTCGTCGAAGCCCACCGGCACCAAGCCTTCCTCCCAATTGGGGTCAGACAGCACCTGGGGTGTCTCCTCCGCCAGATTCGCCAGCGCGGGATTGTTCTGCATCACAGCCATGGCGGCAAGCACCATTTGGCGTTCCAGCTCCTTCGGGTCCTGAACAGGCTGAACGGCCTCCGCTTCCTGAGGCTTTGCGACCTCGGTCTGCTGAGGCTGTTCCGTTCCGCTGACAGCGGCCGTATCATCACTGGGAGCACTGGTCTGCTTCTGGTCCATGAGGTCCTGGAAGCCGCCGGCCTCTCCATCCTTCTTCACGGAGGACTGCGCTGGCCGTTCCTGGGGCGTTTTCACAGAGGCCATCAGGGCATTGTTAATCAAATCCATTTCCGTTTTCACCTCCTTCTTCTCAAAATATCTATTCCAAACGACGGTTTCCCGCCGGTTCGGACAGTTTCGGTCAATCCGATGCACTGTTTGCGGCGTTGATACGGGCTGTGCTGACGAACTCCTCGATAAACAGCTCCTCGCTCTTCTCCACCGCCTTGTTATATGCGTCCAGTTTCTTCTCCTTCAGCTTCTCAATAGAAGAAGTGTCTTTCTTGGCCTCCACGACCTCTTCCCGCTTCTTCTCCTCTTGGGCCCGCAGCTTCTCCAGCCGTTTCGTCTCCCGCTGAATCTCCATTTCCGCAGCCCGCAGGCCGTTCTGATACATCAAAGCGTCCGTGATGGGGATTCCCTCTTCCGCCTGACGCCGGTACTCTTCATTGTATTCTTGATACTGCTGATATAGTCCGTCGATCAAGTCCTCCTGGGCATGTACTTTTGCCAAAACAGCCGCGTGCTCTCCTTGGAGGGCCTCCAGTACCTGCTGCTTGTAGGCCAGTACAGTATCCAACGCAAATTTAAACTTCTTCAATGCCGTGATTTCCTTTCCCTCTCACAATATCGGTCATCTATTTCAAAATGGCTTTCAGCTTTTCAATGCACTGCTCATAGCTGAACGCCTCATTGATATCCTGCATCAAAAATCCGTTTACTGCGTCAATTTTCGACAGCGCGTAGTCAAGGTTCCGGTTGCTTCCCGCCTTGTAAGCGCCGATAGCAACCAAGTCTGCATTTTTTTCATAAGTGCTCAAAATATCCCTCAAGCGGGAAGCCAGCTCCCGATGCTCCTTGGAGACGATCTCCACCATCAAACGGGAAATACTGGCGCTGACGTCGATAGCCGGGTAGTGGTTCCCATTGGCCAGGGCGCGGGACAGCACGATATGTCCATCCAAAATACCCCGGACGGTATCCGCAATGGGCTCGTTCGTATCGTCGCCTTCCACCAGGACCGTATACACGCCGGTGATAGACCCCCGGTTGAAATTTCCGCTCCGCTCCAGCAGCTTGGGCATTTCCGCGTACATGGAAGGCGTATATCCTCTGGAAACCGGAGGCTCGCCAATCGCAAGCCCAATCTCCCGCTGGGCCATCGCAAAACGGGTAAGAGAATCCATCATCAGCAGCACGTCATAGCCCTGGTCCCGGAAATACTCCGCAATGCCTGTCGCCACACTGGGGCACTTCATCCGCAACATGGCCGGCTGATCGGAGGTCGCCACCACCAAAATGGAACGGCGCATCCCCTCTTCTCCCAGGTCCTTCTGCACGAACTCCAAAACCTCGCGGCCACGCTCTCCCACCAGGGCAATGACGTTGATATCCGCCTTCACGTTTTTAGCGATCATTCCCATCAAGGTGGACTTGCCTACGCCGGAACCCGCAAAGATACCGATGCGCTGGCCCTTCCCAATGGTAATCATGCCATCAATGGCCTTTACGCCAAACTCCATCCGTTCCCGAATAGGGGGACGCTGGAGAGGGTTGATATGGGAACCGCTGACACAGTAGGGAGTGCCGCCTTCAAAGGGCGCTTTTCCATCAATAGGCTGTCCCATGGCGTTGATGATCCGGCCCCGCAGGAATTCACCCACCCGCAAGGTCAACTGCTGTCCGGTGTTCCGCACGAAGTTCCCGGCGGAAATCCCATTCATATCGGAATAGGGCATCAGGAGGATATGATCGTTTTTGAATCCGACCACCTCCGCCGTCACCTGCCCGCCGGACTCTCCGTTGTAAATGCGGCAGATGTCTCCCACGGCGGCCCGGCCTCCCGAAGCCTCAATGGACATTCCGACAATATTCTCAATTTTCCCTGTCAGGCTGTACGTTTCCGCATTGTAGACCTGACGAATCATCTGTCGGAACATAGCCTCTCCTCACCTCAGGGCTTTACGCCTCCGCTGAAATTCAAGCCGCCGAAGTTAAAATTCCCATCCATCCCGCTGGCAGGCGCGTCCGACAGCAGGGTCCGGATATTGTTTAGCTGGGTAGCGGCGCTGGCGTCAATGATTTCATCCGGCATCTCGATAATGCAGGTGCCCGCCTCGTCGTCCGCCATGGGGATAATCCGCACCCGGTCGGACAGAGAGGCCAGCGCCGCTGTGAGGGACGCCGGAACCTTCGTGAAATGTTTCGCGTCGCACTCCGCGATGTAAATGTGCGCCCATTCCCGCCGCTTCCGTTTATCCACCGCGGCTTGGATCATCTTCCCGATGACCTCCGAGCTGCTTTTCAGGCTGACGCACACCACCTTTTCAGCAATCGCAATCGCCAGGTCCCGCAGCTCCTCAATATTTTCGTCCATCTGCCGGTCCAGGGCCGCCCCTGCCCGCTCCATGAACTTCTCGATTTCCTTCGCCGCTTCCGCAGCCCACTTCTCCTGGACGGCCCGGTTTTCCTCCAGCGCCTGGGCCACGCCCTGCATGACGCCTTCCGCCCGGCCCGCTTCCAGTCCTTCTCTCCGCGCAGCGTCGTACAGTCCTTCCGCCTTCGCCGCCGCTTCCTGTTCCGCCTGCTCCAAAAGCGCCCCTGCCCGCTGCCGCGCATCCTTCAGGATCTCCTCGGCCTGCACCTGGGCAAAGCTCACCGGGTCCAGCTCCTCTTCAGGTTCCGGCTCCGGCGGAGGGACCTTTTCAGCCGCCTCCGCCAGCTCCGCCTGGAGGGCCGCCCCCATCGCCTCATCGAAAGAGGGGGGCTGTTCGCCGTCCAGCGCCTCCGGAGCGTCCGCAGTTAATTCCTCAGCGCTGGGGAATGCATAGGGTTCTGCCTTCGGGCGCAGAAAGGATTTCCAAATACTAGGCAATGATATCGTCCTTTCCAGACTTCAGGATGATGATTTCACCCTTCTCCTCCAAACCGCGGATAATACCGACGATGCGCTGCTGTGCTTCCTCCACGTCCTTCATGCGGACATTGGAGGTGATCTCCAGGTCGTCCTTGATGTTCTGGGCCATACGGCTGGACATGTTGCTGAACAGCTTGTTGGCAACCTCCGCGTTTGCCGCCTTGAGGGACAGCACCAGGTCTCTGGGGTCGCAGTCCCGGACGAAGCGCTGCACGGACCGGTCGTCCATCGTAATGATATCCTCGAAGACGAACATGCGCTTGCGGATTTCCTCGGCCAGCTCCTTGTCGTGATCTTCCAAGCCGTCGAAGATGTTTTTCTCGCTGGTGCGGTCCAGGTTGTTCATCACATCGGCCACGTAGTCGATGCCGCCCACCTTGATGTTCGTGCTGGTCATGATGCTGGAGAACTTATGCTGCATCTCGTCCTGCACGATCTTGATGGCCATAGGAGACACGCTGTCGATCTTTGCGATGCTCTCCACCACCTGAATCTGTTTCTGCTCCTCCAACTGGGAGACCACGCCCGCCGCCTTGTCCGCGTCCACGTAGCTGAGCACCAGGGCGATGGTCTGGGGCCGCTCGTTCTGGAGTGCCGACAGCAGGGATTTGACGTCCGCTTTGTCCAGGAAGGCGAAGTCCCGGTTCTTCAAGGACTTTGTCACCTTGCTCAGCAGGTCTGCCGCCGCCTGTTCGCCATAGGCTTTCTCCAGGACGGTCCGGGCATACTCCAAACCGCCCTCGGTTACGGCCTTGTTGGTCATGCACAACTGATAGAACTCGTTAAGGATATCCTCCGTTTGAGAGGAATCCAGGAAGCCCAGCCGCGCCACTTCCAGCGTCAGCATTTCCACATCCTCGGGTTCCATGTACTTGTATAAAAGGGATGCTTTCTCCGCTCCCAAGGCAACGATTACCGCCGCCGCTTTCTGGGAACTGCTCAGGTCCAACTTCGGTTTTGCCTTCGCCGCCGGCTTGGAGGGCGCCGCATTCGCTGGTGCGCCACTTTTTGCGCCTGCCGCTGCCGGTTTTGCCGCTGCTGCCTCAGCCATTGTCGTCCCCTCCTCTCAGCCAGCCCTTGAGCATCTGGGCCGCGATTTCCGGGTTGTCGCTGGCGAACTGACGGATGTCCTTCCGGAGTTCCATACTGCGCTCTGTCTGGAGGTCCATCACGTCCACGCCCTCCGGACTCTCGCCATTGAGTCCCGCCGCATCCAGCAGCGCGTCCACTGCGTTCTCTTCCGCAAGCCGCGCACGCTCTTCCTCTTCTCTCTTCTTCCGGCGCTTCCGGCGAATCAGCAGAATCACAACCAGAAGGATAATGAACAGCACCAGACCCGCGATTGCCGCAATCAGCATCCAAGGCTGAATCGTAATGCCGTCGTCATTGCCGCCGTCAGCAGGTCCAAGCGTAGGATCGTAGAATTCCATGGAAACCACGGAAATTTTCCCCGTCAGGTCCTCCTCATTGGTAGCCTCGTCCCGCACGCCGTAGATACCTGCTGCACGAGCGACCAACTGGCGGATCTCATCCAAATTCGGGGGCGTCGAAACCGCCCGGGAATTGATGGTCACCGCGATCGTGCAGTCCGTCATCTTTCCCGAGGGGTCCGTGATGTTCTTACGGCTGTAAGAGTTGGCATAGTCCGTCTGGCCGCTGCCCCCCAGCCCTGTTTCCGTGCCGTCAGGGTCCGCCAGGGCTTCTACGTTCTCCGGCAGGTCTGCGTTTGTCTCCGAGCCCACCAGTCCGCCTACGCCGCCGTCTCCGGGCCGCTCCACATAATATTGCCAGCTCTCCTTGTCCCGGATGCCCCGACCGTCAGTAGAGCCATCCTCCGCGTAGTCCGGCAGGTAGTAATCCATCCGCTCCTCATCGACGTTGCTGACCTCCACAGTGCAGTTTACGCCGACCCGAACATTATCGTCACCAAAGATAGGCATCAGGAGCTGCATGACCTCAGTGCGGATGCGGTTGGCCCACAGGTTCTCCAGCTCCAGCTTCAAGGTCGAGGCGTCGTTCCCGTCCAGATCGCCGAAAGAGGGGTAGGGATTGCCGTACTGGTCAACAATCTCCACCTCGCTAAACTCCAGCCCCTGGACCGCTTGACCCACCAAGCGCCGGATACCGTCGGCAAGCTCGCTGGTGACCTCCTTGCCGTCCTGCATAACCACCAGCACTGACGCGGTAGCATTCACTATATTATTGCTGTCCAGGATATAACTCCGGTCCTCGCCGGGCGTGATGGTCACAACGGCATCCTTCACGCCGTCCAGACAGCGGACCGTAGCCCCCATACGCTCCTGAAGGTCCATACGGAAGGCGTTGTTCCGCTCCGACTCCGTGGACAGGGCGCTGACCTGACTGGTATATGTAGAGTAGAAAAATCCCGACTGCCCGATATTCTCCATCAAAAGGCCCGCCTTCAGACTGGCCTCCTGACTCTTCGGCACCAGGATGGTATCGTCGTTTTCGATCTTATAGGTAGTCACGCCCCGGTTCTGCAAAAACTGCAAAACAGCGGACGCCTCCTGATTGCTCACGCCGGTGACCAGGACCTCGTAATCCCTGCCCTGGGAGGCTATGACCGCCGCGGCCGCAACCAGCAAAATCACCAGCAAGACGGCAACTGCAATCAGGACCTTTTTCGGCAGCCCTTTCACGAAATTCTTTGCTTTCGTTCCGGCCGCCTTTGCCTTATCCTTTACTTTCTCAAGCAACCGCCGCCACCTCCTTCTTCCCCAGATGTTTCATACTTTCCCTCTATAAGCGGCAATTTTATGCGCATAACCCCTTATACACTGAGCCTGCTCAGCTCAGAATAAACGTCCAAGGCTTTGTTGCGCAGTTGGATCAAAAGGTTCACCGCGATTTCGTTTTTGCTGACAGCAAGCATCATAGCGGCGGGGTTATCGAGCTGTCCGGTGGCAAGGAGGTACTGGGCTTCCGTCTTCTCCGCGTCCGTTTCCTTCACATTCTCGATAGCGTTGCGGAAAATAAGGCCGAAGGGGGTCTCGTCCACAAGGGATGTAATCTCGCCCGCAGCCTTGGACTTCTCTTCCCCTGCAAGAGGCGTAAGCGGTGCCAGCGGCTGTAGCTGTTCAAGAGGACTCATGGCGGTTTAGCGCTCCTTTCCGTTTATCTGCCGATCTCCAAGCCCTGGGAGATCACGGTCTTCAATGTATTAAAGGCAGTCACGTTGGCGGAATAAGCCTGCGTTGCGGCCATGGCGTCCGTGATCTCCTTTACCATATCCACGTTGGGCATCTCCACATATCCATCCTCGTTGGCGTCAGGATGGGTGGGGTCATATACCAGCTTCAAGGGGGAGGGGTCTTCCACGATCTGGGTCACCTTCACGCCGCCGATGGTCGTATAGCCCTTGTTGGGAGCCAGACCGTAGGCTGCCTTCGCCATCGCCGCCCGGAAATCGTCCCGGCCAGTCTCCGACTCAAAGACCACCATTTTCCGCCGGTAGGCCCCTCCGCCGTTCTCCGTGCGGGTGGTGGTGGAGTTCGTCACATTCTCCGCCACGATGTCCAGCCGAAGCTGCTGCGCCGTCAGGCCAGAGCCCACAATGCTGATTGTACTCATGAATGCCATAGCTCATTACTCCTCTGAATCCCGCCCGGCCTTCCGCCCGGTGCTGGTTGATGGTCCCATTATAAATTGGGTATCTTTTTATAAGACATACCTGAAACGAAGCTGAAAAGCATCCAGCAACGAGAAAGAGGGACGTCCCGTCTCCTGCACAGCTCAGCGGCGCCCCGTCTTTTCTGAATTATCCCTGAACCGCGGACCGCAGAATCGACAGATCCGAGTTGATTGCGCTCATCACATACCGAATCTGGTAAGCGTTCCGCACGGCCTCAATGCTCTGGGTTGTGACATTTACGCCGTTGTCATCCATCCGAGTGGATACCATCTGCTCCGTCACCGCGAATTCTGAGGTCTCCAGGATATCCCGCACATGCTTCCGCGGCGCGGTTCCCTGGGCGGCCGTCTGGATCTTCGACCGCAGGCTCTCCTCGAAGGTGACGACCTTTTCCTTGTAGTCCGGCGTCTCCGCGTTGGCAATATTATCCAGAATCGCCGCCTGCTTTGTCCAAAGGAATCCCATGGACTTCTCCAGCAGCAATGAGGAATTGGTGGTCAAAAACCGCATTGTTCTATACCTCCTGCTTCCATGTTCTAAACGCTTTCTCAGCGCCGCAGTTCCTGAAATACCGGTCAAAATCCCGGCCGCATCTTAACTTTAAATTGTAAATGCGGCGCACATACCGCCCTGTCTCTCGAGGAAACGCTGGTAGCTGGAAAGCATGGGGCACAGGCGCTCCTGCGGTTTCCGGCGGGGATGTGGGGTTCCATTTTGCGGGTACTCTTTTCTACGTGCCAAATGTCCAGTCGGTTACACGGTGTTATTATGCGCCATTTAATCGGAAAAATCAAGAACTTTTTTCAAAGCGGCTCCTTCTTTTCTTTTGCAAAATCTTCATTTTAGAAAAGCCTTTCTCATTGATTGACTTTCTTTTCACATAAATAAGCTACTTTTTCTGATTCTTCTGACAGATTGCACAGAACCAGCTTTTGACTTTTTCTATTTTGCTGGTTATTTTTCATGATTTCCCGTGTAAGCAACTGTAAAAATCATCCAGTTCCGCTTCTTTTTTCCTGCAGCCCCAAATACCGGCAAGCCCACGGTTCCGGGTGTGTCCCGGGAGAGGAGGAATCCGCCATTTTTTCCATCGAAAAATGCACGCTCTCGCTTGCCATTTGCTTTTTTTTATGCTAGAATGGAAGAGCTTATCCAGGTTTCCATAAATTTGAAGACAACCCCTCGCCGCCGGTCTGGATTCGGTTCTCCGGCCTCCCAGGGTCCGCCCTGGCTCAGACCGCCCCTCCGGATTCCCGCGCACAGACGCCGCTTTTGTTCCGGCCCGCGTCCCGGCGCTGCGCTGGTATCTCCCTCATCTGTTATCAGCAAGGAGTGATTTTCCTGAATACGACACACAAACGCAAACAAAAAATCTTAATTGTAGACGACTCGGAACTCAACCGCGCCATCCTGGCCGATATGCTGGGGGACGAGTACGACATCATTGAGGCGGAAAACGGCCTCCAGGGAGTGGCAGTCCTCCAGCGGCAGGGCATGGACATTTCCCTGGTTCTTTTGGATATCGTCATGCCGGAGATGGACGGCTTCGGCGTTTTGACGGTGATGAACCAAAACCAGTGGATTGAGGATATCCCCGTCATCATGATTTCGGCGGAAAGCGGCTCCTCCCACGTGGAACGGGCCTATGACCTGGGCGTTACCGACTTCATCAGCAGGCCCTTTGACGCTTTGATTGTTCACCGCCGGGTCATCAACACCATCCTGCTCTATGCCAAACAGAAAAAGCTGGTGGGCATGGTGGCGGACCAAATCTATGAGAACGAGCAGCGAAGCAACCTCCTGATCGACATTCTGAGCCATATCGTCGAGTTCCGGAACGGAGAGAGCGGCCTCCATGTCCTCAACGTCCGCACCCTCACCGAGCTGGTGCTGAACCGTCTGATACAGGAAACAGACCGCTATCCCCTCTCCCCCTCAGACATCTCCATAAT
>CAOJHG010000037.1 GCA_948435975.1 uncultured Oscillibacter sp.
CGGATGAAGCCGCGTGCAAGCCGAAGGAGAAAGGGAGAAAAATGAAGGACTTGAAATTACTTCTGACGCCGTTGGCGCTGGCGGCAGGCATCAGCTTCCTGTTGACGCTGGTAGTGGGGCGCTTTGTACTCTCCGAGCTGCGGAAGCTGAAGGCAGGCCAGGAGATTCGGAAGGACGGCCCCGCCTGGCACGCTGGGAAAGCAGGCACACCTACTATGGGAGGCATTATGTTCATCATCGGCTCTGGTGTGACCATGTTTATCCTGGGCTGGGAACAAATGCTGGATGGAGCTTTTGCGCATTTATATGTGTATCTGTTTGCTTTGATTTTTGGTCTGATCGGATTCGTGGACGATTACCGCAAAATCCGCCAGCATCAGAACGAGGGCCTGACCGCCCGCCAAAAATTCATCCTTCAACTGGCGGCGGCGGTGCTGTTCCTGAGCCTGATGCGCTATGAGAAGCTGTTGACGAATCAGTTGTACATTCCGTTCCTCAATGCAACCATCGAAATCAATTGGATCGTATACCTGATCTTTGCCGCTTTCGTGATTGTAGGCTGTGTAAATGCAGTAAACTTGACAGACGGCATTGACGGTCAGGCTGCCAGCGTCACATTTGTAGTCATGGTGTTTTTCACCTTTGCAGCGGCTCTTTGGCGGCTGACGCCTCTGGCACTGTTTCCGGCGGCCTTGGCGGGAGGACTGGCGGCCTTCTTCGTGTATAATCACCATCCTGCCAAGGTCTTTATGGGAGATACCGGAAGCCTCTTTCTGGGCGGCGCGGTGGCAGCTTTGGGCTTCGCTATGGATATGCCCTTGATTTTGGTCCCTGTGGGCGTCGTGTACATTGCGGAGACCCTGTCCGACATCATCCAGGTCATCTATTTCAAAGCCACTCATGGCAAACGCTTTTTCAAGATGGCCCCGCTGCACCATCATCTTGAGCTTTCCGGTTGGAGCGAGGCAAAGTTGGTGACTGTGTTCTCCAGTGTGACACTGCTGTTCTGCATCCTAGCTTGGCTGGGCATCCAGGGCCGCTATTGAACCATAACCCCATGATTTTTCGAAAGGAGGGAAGCTTGTGCCGATGCAGAACGGGTCCAGCGCACGGCGAAGACCGCCAGCACAAAGGAAACCATCTCCACCACCAGCTTACCGAAGTTCCAGCCGCGCACCATCCCGGCCATATCAGCCCACGCCTCAGTACCGTCCCCGCCGCCGCCCTTTGACCCGTGAGGAGGCCCTGGCCCGGCAGGAACGGCGGGAACGGCGGGAGGCCCTACAGGAAGAGAGCCGGGAACTGGCAAAGGGGCCTATCGACTTGCCATTCTGTCTGCTGGTGCTGTTGCTGACGGCCATCGGATTGGTGATGCTGCTGTCTGCCAGCTTTCCTTCCGCTTACTACGAAACCAAAAGCAAGGACCCGACTTATTATTTCACACGACAGGGCGTCTTCGCAATTATGGGCATTGCGGCGATGTTCTTCATTGGCAAGATCAATTACCAGCGCTTCCGGGGCGTTGCCAAGGCGCTCTTATATGCGTCCATCTTTATGTTGCTGCTGGTAATCATTCCCGGCAATCCTCTGGCGGTTACGAGAAACAATGCCACCCGCTGGCTTGGCGTGGGCGAGCTGTTCACATTCCAGCCGTCAGAAATTGCGAAAATGGCGATTGTCATTTATTTCTCTGACAGCATTTCCAGGAAGAAGGAAAAAATGCTGACGCTGAAAGATGGCATCCTTCCTTACGTCATCTGGTTGAGCGTCACAGCGGGCCTCGTGGTCATCGAGCCCCACCTTTCCGGCGCACTGCTGATTGCGGGAGCGGGAGCGGTGCTGATGCTGGTAGGCGGCATTAAGTGGCGTTATGTGCTGAGTGTTCTGGGCTTGACGGGGGCCGGGGCCTACTTTATGCTGTTTGTGGTGGGCTATAACACTTCCCGTATCAAGTATTGGCTGAATCCCTGGGCAGATGCCCGCGATAAAGGCTATCAGCTTTCCCAGAGCCTCATTACGATTGGTTCCGGGGGCCTCTTGGGCGTCGGGTTAGGGAAGAGCCGCCAGAAATTCCTATACCTGCCGGAAGAGCATAACGACTTCATCTTCGCCATCATCTGTGAGGAACTGGGCTTGATTGGGGCGACGCTGATTATGGTGCTGTTTGCGGCGTTGATTCTGCGCGGCTACTGGATTGCGCTTCATGCCCGGGACCGGTTCGGAAGTCTGATGGTGGTGGGAGTGACCACGCTGATCGCCATGCAGACTTTTCTGAACATCGGCGTAGTGACAGGTCTCCTTCCAACGACCGGCATTTCGCTTCCCTTTTTCAGCTACGGAGGAACAGCGCTGTCAATGCAGTTGGCGGAAATGGGCGTGGTCCTCTCGGTTTCCAGACAGATGCGCCCGGCTAAGGCCGGATAGTAATTTCACTTTACATCTGTTGGAATACATAGAGAAGACCTGTAAGACCAACCAGCGGTACTGTCAATGCTTATTGCAATTCAAGAAAAAAGGGGGGATGGAAGCACCTTGGGCACGGAAAAAAAACTGCGGCGGGTCATTTTTACCTGCGGAGGAACAGCGGGCCACGTAAACCCCGCCATTGCCCTGGCACAGTTGATGCACAAGAAGGACCCAGAGACGGACTTTCTCTTTGTAGGTGCGGAGCGGGGGCTGGAAAAGGAGCTGATACCAAAAGCTGGATACGCCTTCCGCACAGTTCACATCTCCAGTTTCCACCGCTCTCTAAAGCTCCGGGAGATCGAACACAACCTGATTTCCGCCGGGAACCTCCTGCGCTCCCCTGGAGAGGCGCGGGCCATCCTGCGGGAATTCCAGCCGGATGCGGTCATAGGTACTGGAGGCTATGCCAGCTATCCCATTGTAAAATCCGCCGCCAAAATGGGGATTCCAACAGCGGTCCACGAGTCCAACATGGTTCCCGGCCTGACCACAGGGATGCTGGAGCCTTACGCGGACCGCATTATGGTGGGCTTTGAGTCCTGCCGGAAACACTACCGCCATCCGGAGAAAATCATTGTCACAGGTACGCCGGTGCGGGGAGACTTCCTGGCTTTGACCAAGGAGGAAGCAAAGCGTCAACTGGGCCTGGACGATGAAAGGCCGCTGGTCGTCTCCTTCTGGGGCTCTCTAGGGGCCTCGGGAATGAACCGGCAGATGGTGGACTTTCTGGCACTTGAGACAGCGAAGGAGCCATTCCATCACATCCACGGCGCGGGAAAGCAGGACTATCCCATGATGTTGGCGCTTCTGGAAGAGAAGGGCGTCCGTTTGGAGGAGCACCCCGCCCTTCTCCTGCGGGAGTATATCTACGACATGGCTCCAGTGATGCGGGCGGCAGACTTGGTGATCTGCCGGGCAGGGGCATCTACCATCAGCGAGCTGACAGCCTTGGGCGTACCAGCTTTGATTGTACCCTCGCCCTACGTTACCAACAACCACCAGGAGAAGAACGCCCGCGCTTTAGAGGAAGCTGGCGGCGCGGCGGTGCTCCTGGAAGCGGACTCCTCCGGTCAGGCCATGTTCCAAGCGGCCTGCGGCATCCTGCACAATGAGGCGCGACGGGTAAAAATGGAAAAAGCCATGATTTCTCTGGGCATCCGGGACGCGGCGGAACGGATTTATCAGACTGTTCTGGAGCTTCTCGGGTAACCAGCAGGCCCTTTTGCCCATAGGATGGAGCGTTACACCATTCTTGGAGCGGAGGGAATCAATATGAGCCAGCTTTTGGTAAAGGGCGGCGGTCATCTCCATGGCGAGGTGGTTATCCAAGGCGCGAAAAACAGCGTACTGCCCATTCTGGCGGCGACGTTGCTGACAAAGGACGAAGTGGAGATCCAAGCCTGTCCCCGCCTGCGGGATGTGGATGCGTCCATTCGGATTCTGCGGTCTCTTGGCTGCAAGGTCCGCTGGGAAGGGGACAGCTTGTTGGTCTCCACCGGCGGACTGAGCGGATGCGGCATTTCGGATGGACTCATGCGGGAAATGCGGTCCTCCGCCATTTTCCTGGGGGCGATCCTGGCCCGTTGCGGACAGGCGGAACTGAGCTATCCCGGCGGCTGTGAGCTGGGACCCCGTCCCATCGACCTGCATCTGTCGGGACTTCGGGACTTGGGCGCAGAAATCAACGACGCAGGTGGCGTGCTCTATTGCAAGGCTGCCTGTCTGCGGGGGCGGGAAGTGGTCCTGAGCCTGCCGTCCGTGGGCGCAACAGAGAACCTGATGTTAGCTGCCTGCGGTGCGGAGGGCGTCACCACTATCGCCAACGCCGCCCGGGAGCCGGAAATCATGGACCTGCAAGCCTTCCTGCAAGCCTGCGGGGCTAAGGTGTCCGGTGCGGGAAGCTCTACTGTCACCATTGAGGGCGGAGTACCGCTTCATGGCTGCATATACCGGGTGATGCCGGATCGGATCGTGGCAGCGACTTACTTATGCGCAGCGGCTGCGGCAGGCGGGGAGGTCTTCCTGCGAAACGCCCGGGAGGAGCATTTATCCACCGTTACCGCAGTTCTGCGGGAGGCGGGATGCACCATCCAGGCGGACGCCGCTGGTATTGCCTGCGCCTGCGGGGGCTGGTTAAAAGCGGTACGTCCAGTGCGGACAGCTCCCTATCCCGGATTTCCCACAGATGCCCAGGCGGTGCTGATGGCGGCCCTGCTGCGAAGCCAGGGGGCCACAGTCTTCGAAGAAAACATCTTTGAGAACCGTTACCGCCATGTAGACGAACTGACCCGCATGGGGGCAAACATCCGCGTCTCTGGCCGGACGGCAGTGGTGACGGGGGTGGACGCCCTTTGCGGCGCAGCGGTGTACTGCACGGACCTGCGGGGCGGGGCGGCACTCTGCATTGCTGGTTTGGCGGCGGAGGGAGAAACCCGGGCGTATGAGATTGGCCACATCGACCGGGGATATGAGGATATCGCCCGAGACCTGCGGGCGCTGGGTGCGGACGTGGTCCGTGAGGAAGAATGACCCAGAAGGAAGAAACAAAGAACTGGAGCGACAGAAATGGCAAGACGGAGAAGGAAAAAGCGGAGAAGAGGGGGCGGCGGCTTCCTATACAAATTATTATCCGTGTTGCTGATCTGTATGGCGATCATTTTGGCATTGACCCTGTTTTTTCGGGTGGACACCATTGAGATCCATGGACAGGTCCGCTACACTGAAGAGGAGATTCGGGAGGCGTCCGGCATCAAGCCCGGCGAAAACCTGTATCTGCTGAACAAGAACGACGTAGCGGCCAGGATTATTGAGAGCCTGCCCTACATCGAGAACATCCACCCCTACCGCAAACTGCCGGATACTCTGGTAATCGAAGTGACCGAGTGTGGGAAACCTCTGGCGGTGGTCCAGGACAGCGGCGCATGGCTCATCAGCCCTCATGGAAAGGTGGTGGGCCGGGTGGAAGAATCTGAGGCGGTGGACTACGGCACAGTAACAGGCTGTACGCTGCTGGCCCCATCCATCGGCACTCCCATTGCCCTGGCCACAGAGTACGGCGCACAGCAGACCAGCCTGATCGACTTGATGACGGCCCTGGAAAGTGCGGGGCTTCTGGAGGAGGTGGACAGTATTCACCTGGAGGATCTATCTTATCTGACCATGGACTACGGCGGGCGCTTCACAGTGCGTCTGGCGTACAGCGCGGACTACGACTGGGAATTGCAAAAGCTGGTAAAGGCCCTTTCAAAAGACGCGATTCAAAGCAACATGACCGGCACCTTCGACCTCCAGCTAGACAGCCAGCACGTGTACTTTATCCCAAACGTGCGCTAGGGGAACAAAGAAGCAGGAAGGAATTGGATAGGAATTTAATAGGCTGATTTTCAGGGACGGCGCGTGTTTTTTTGAGAATTTGCGTCGAAAGCCCAATGAACACTTGACCAAAGCGCAAAAGTGGCTTACAATAGAATAAATATCTTGCTTTGCAGGGAATCCCAGGAAAGAATGGATGCGTCCGTTTTTCCACAAAAGATCAGGAGGCAGCATTATGGCATTTGGCTTGGAAACCGGTCCTGATACCGTTGTCAATATTAAAGTAATCGGCGTAGGCGGCGCAGGGAACAATGTCGTCAACCGCATGGTTCGCTCAGGAACGAAGGGCGTGGAGTTTATTGCGATCAATACAGATAAGCAGGCGCTGAATGTATCAAGCGCTACGTACAAAATTCAGATTGGTGAGAAGCTGACCCATGGGCAGGGCGCGGGGTCCAATCCTGAAGTGGGCCGGAAATCCGCTGAAGAGAGCCGCAACCAGATTGCCAAGGCTCTGGAGGATACGGACATGGTATTCATCACCGCAGGCATGGGCGGCGGCACGGGCACCGGCGCGGCTCCTATTGTGGCGGAGATTGCCAAGGAATTGGATGTGCTGACGGTGGCCGTGGTGACAAAGCCTTTCGGGTTTGAGGGCCGCCGCCGGATGCAGCAGGCGGAAGGCGGCGTGGAGGAGCTGCGGACGAAAGTGGATTCCCTTGTCATCATCCCTAACGAGCGCCTGAAGCACGCCACCGACCAGAAAATTACCTTTGCAAATGCCTTTGAAATTGCGGACGACGTGCTGCGGCAGGCGGTGCAGTCCATTTCCGACCTGATTCGGGATACGGGCTTCATCAACCTGGACTTTGCCGACGTAACCGCCATTATGAAGGGCGCTGGCATGGCACATATGGGCGTTGGCCGGGCGGCAGGCAAAGGGAAAACGGAAGAGGCCGCCCGCATGGCCATTTCCAGCCCGCTTCTGGAGACTTCTATCGAGGGTGCAAAGGGCGTCCTGCTGAATTTCACCATTCCTATGGACATCGCCTTGGACGAGGTGGAGCAGGCAGCGGATTTGGTCAAGAAAGCGGTCCATCCTGACGCCAACACCATCTTCGGTGCAATTTTTGACGAGACCTTGGACGACGAGGTTCGCGTGACAGTCATTGCCACTGGGTTTGAGAAGGAGCCTGGCCAGCTTCCGAAGATGGCGGAGGTCGAAAAGAAGCCTGAGCAGCCGCCTGCGGTGACCGCGCCTGCGCCTCAGCCTCTGGAGGAGAAGGACATTCCCAAGCCAGAGGTACAGGAGGACGACCCCTTTGAGGAGATTTTCAAGATTTTCAATAAGAGGGATTGACGCAGAGGCACGCGGAATCTTATGCGTCCAAACGGCTGTAAAGCAGATTGTAAAATCCACTGTATAAAAGAGCAAACCGGGGAATTGCCAGTAGTGCGGCTCCCCGGTTTTCTTTGCGTTCAGTCCTCGTTATCCAGGAGGCGCATCATAGAGACCTCGTAGGCGGTCCGTTCCTCTGTGCCGCCGGATTCCATGACCTTATGGTATGTACGGCTCTGTACCCGGCCCTCCAGGGTCAGCAGGTCCCCCACATGGAGCCGGCTGGCCCGTACTGCCAACTGTCCCCAGGCAATCACCGGCAGGTAGTCCGCTCTTCCGTACCGTCTCGGCGCGGCCAGCATCAAGTCGCAGATACTGCGGCCCAGAGGCGTCTTCCGGAAAATAGGTTCCTTGCACAGTGCGCCGCTCAGGCAAATCTGGTTGCACAGTGCGTCCTGTCCTGGCTGAATCTCTTGGGCATAGACGGTGAGGACCAGCTTGTTGCCTACCCCGCTGCGGTTGTTGAAGGACCGTAGCTGTCCCCGAATACGCAGGCTGTTCCCCGCTGTTACCAGGGCCGTCATGTCCTTCGGAACCACCACTGGCAGGAGGTCAATCTGCCCGGAAAGCCTTGGGACCTGTAGAAAGAAGCGATAGAAGTGCATACCGTGGTTTTCATGGGACCATTCCGGCGCGGCTGGGGCAAGTCCTTCCAGCAGCACCTCATTTCTTGTCGTCATTGTTGTCCACCTCTCGGTCGTGATGCTGTATCCTATGAAGGAATCGAGGAGGATAGACCTGCTTGGAGAAAAAAGCATTCTTCTGAACCGCCAGAGATGGATACGTGTAGAATGTCATAGAATATTTACAAAATTCCGGTAAGGTGTTGTGGCTTTCGACAAAAAGACAAGTTAGGACATGCTATGATGGAGACAGGAACAACCCCCTGCCCTGGCTTGATTATCCATAGGGGCCGAGAGGGTCAACATAAGAGCGACGTAAAAGAGGGGAATACGATGGAAATTCTGGCAAAGAGCGCGGACCGAAACCTGCTTCTGGAGCTTCAAGGAGAGCTGGACCACCATGGGGCCCGCAGTGCGCTGCAAGAACTGGAAATGGCCCTGGACGCCGCCCTGCCTAGGAAGCTGGTACTGGACCTGGAGGGCGTAACCTTTATGGACAGTTCTGGCATCGCGCTGATTTTGCGGGCCCAGCAGCATATGCAGTTATTGGACGGCAGCCTGCTTGTGCGGAATGTCCCAGCTCAGGCTCGAAGGGTCCTGGACGCTGCCGGTATCAGCCGGTTGGTAACGATCAAATGAGGAGGTTTACATAATGAAGACCAAGGCATCCAATGAAGTGACCATCGAGTTCCCCAGCCACAGCCGCAACGAGAGCTTTGCCCGGTCCGCTGCTGCCTGCTTCGCCGCTCAGATGGACCCCACCCTGAACGAGCTGGAGGACATCAAGACCGCCGTTAGTGAAGCGGTAACGAATGCTATCGTCCATGCCTACCCGGATTCAATAGGAAAGGTTCTGGTCCGCCTCCGAATCTGTCCAAACAACGTACTGGAGCTGACGGTAAAGGACCATGGCAGGGGCATCCCCGACGTAGACAAAGCCCGGCAGCCCATGTATACCACCGGGGGAGAGGAGCGCAGCGGTATGGGATTTACGATTATGGAGAGTTTTATGGATAAGGTAACAATACGGTCCACAGTAAACAAGGGGACCACGGTGACAATGAAGAAAAAGCTGGCTCCCCGGGTCCGAAAATGAGCGCGACATTAGAGCTTCTCCGAGCGGCCCAGCAGGGGGACCGGGACGCCTGTGAGCAAGCCGTAATTGAGAACAACGGCCTGATTTGGAGTGTAGTGCGCCGGTACTATGGCCGCGGTGTAGAGCCGGACGATCTCTACCAGCTTGGTTGTTTAGGTTTTCTGAAAGCGGTGCAGGGCTTTGATTTTGACTATGGCACCTGCTTTTCCACCTACGCTGTTCCAAAGATAGCGGGAGAGATCCGCCGCTTTCTCCGGGACGACGGCGCCTTGAAGGTTGGCCGAAGCATCCGGGAGCGGGCGCAGATGCTCTACAGTGTACGGGAGCGCCTTCGGCACGAGCTGGGACGGGAACCGGCGCTTTCTGAGCTGTCTGAGGCCACGGGACTGGAGCCGGAGGAGATTGCCCAGACAGATTTGGCCACAGATACACCGGAGTCCCTTCAGCAAGAGACGGCAGAAGGTCTGACGCTGGAGGGTTCCCTTGGCACAGAGGCCCCAGAGGAGAGCATGGTAGAGCGCATTGCCCTGCGGGAAGCCATTGACCGCCTGCCGGAGAAGGAGCGGATGACGATTCTGCTCCGCTACTTCAAGGGACTGACTCAGGAGCGGACGGCCCGGATTCTTGGGGTGTCCCAGGTTCAGGTATCCCGGTTAGAGCGCCGGGGCCTGAAACGCCTGCGCGAGTCTTTATAGCCGCTCTCTGGCTTGGAGTCTTTCCTTTCTCAGATGGACTGCGAAAATAATCCTCCCCCTGAAACTCTGTCATGGTACTCCAGTAACGCTTCGGCATGTTGCTCATACGAAGGCGCGGATTATACCGCTCCCGGATAGCAATGGTGTCATAAAAGCGCTTCCATAGGGTGCGGTAACGGACCTCATCCTCGTCCGGCGGGGCCATTTGAAAATCATCCAGGGGCCGAATGACCGCCTTGCCTTCAGCATAGAACAGGGCTTCTTTGTGAGTGCGGTCATATAGGAAGAAGCACTCGTTATGATAACGGGCGCAGAAGTGGCTCTTCAAGAGGGAGAGGACCCGATTCTTTGGCGCAATCTCCCCGCCCAGGATGCCCCCTAGATTGGAGAACCGGACAAATCCTTTCAGCAGATGGACCTCCCCATTTAGATGCTGCACTGCCCGGGCCACAGGATACAGCGTTTCATCCGAGCGGTCCTGAAGAAATCCGGGACCGTCCCGCAGGAGCTTTTCCACCAAGTGAAACAGGTGCATTTCCTTCTCTGGCAGACAGGAGAGGAAGCCCCAGCGCAGCAGATTAGCCGCTTCTTTTGAGATGGCAGCAGTCTTTCGCAGAACCCGGATCGCGTGGTCCGGGTTTGTTTTTATCATTCGGGAATCGAACAAAGAAATGATTTCGTCTCCGTCACATGAAATCGCCGCAGGGTGTTCTTGATAGGCGTAGGAATCAAAAATACAGCAGAGGAAGCCGTAAAAGCTGCCGTCGTAATAGTAGATAACATCCAT
>CAOJHG010000038.1 GCA_948435975.1 uncultured Oscillibacter sp.
CGGTAGTCATCCGGGAGTCGCCGGCAATGGTCATCATACGGTCGGCCAGCATATGGATATTGGCCTCCACTGTCTTGGCTGACTGCCGGGCCATCGGCTGAAGGCTGTCCAGCAAAATGTTGTTGGCAAGCGACTGTATGGAAAAGGCCATAATCATGCAGCATATGACCACCAAGGCTAAAATATTGAGCGTCGTACTCCTCAATATCCTTCTATTCAGACTCCCTCTCATCCCCTGGCTGACACGGGAGTCCTTTCGCTTTCCCGTCACGTTCCTGTCGCCCCTTTTCCTGATGATTTTTGCTAATAAGCAGAATAAAAGCCCCTCGCCCCACCGGTCAAGAGTCTGAGTCCGCGCTAAACCGGTGAACAAAAAACTTTGTATTTATTATATCATAGATTTCCTATAAAGGAAAGGGCTTTTTTATATTGAGCCTGTCGATTATCAATCCAAGAAACCGAAGGACCGCATTGCACCAGGTATGTCAATTCCGATGGCTCTGACGATATCTGCATTCAGATGAGAGACCATTGGACGGTAAAACGCAGAGCAGGGAAACGCGCACGAAAAAAGCGGCGGCATGGAATCACGCTCCATACCGCCGCTCTTATGTAAGATCAATAGTTTTCTGCATGGACCTCAAAATAGGCCTGAGGATGGGCGCAGACGGGACAGACCTCCGGCGCCGCAGTACCAACCACAATATGACCGCAGTTCCGGCACTCCCACACCTTGACCTCGCTCTTCTTAAAAACCTCCTGCGCCTCCACGTTCTTCAGCAAGGCCCGATACCGCTCCTCATGGTGCTTTTCGATCTCGCCCACCATGCGGAACTTCGCCGCCAATTCAGGGAAGCCCTCTTCTTCGGCAGTTTTTGCAAAGCCTTCATACATATCTGTCCACTCATAGTTCTCGCCACCGGCGGCAGCGGCCAGGTTCTCAGCGGTAGAGCCGATGCCGGCAAGCTCCTTAAACCACATCTTAGCATGTTCCTTTTCATTTTCAGCCGTCTTGAGGAAAAGGGCTGCAATCTGCTCAAAGCCCTCCTTCTTGGCCTTGGAAGCATAATAGGTGTACTTGTTTCTGGCCTGGGACTCTCCAGCAAAGGCGGCTTCCAGATTCTTTTCAGTCTGCGTTCCAGCGTATTTATTCATCTTAGGTCCCTCCCGCTTTTCTTTCTATAGAAAAAGTTCCCAAAAGCTATCATCTTTGGGAACCTTTGGTACGCCTGACTGGACTCGAACCAGCGGCCTTTAGAGTCGGAGTCTAACGCTCTATCCATCTGAGCTACAGGCGCATACTGCACGATATCAAATTTTCTGTCAAACAAGCCGGAATTCTGGAGGACTCGTCTCAAATCCTGTGAACCAATCCTCCGTTCCTCACACAAGCAAGGATATTATAGCAAACTTTTCCCATTCTGTAAAGAGTTTTTTCATAATTTCTTCTTTTTCCATTTTATTCCTGTTCTGAGTCCCCTGGTCCAGTCTCAGTCTCCCAGGCCAGGGGACCTGCTTCCTTCAAGCCTTTCCCTGCTATTCATCCTCTCCCGGATTCTGCCGGGGCCTGCTCTCTGCGCCGCGCCGCTCCTCATCCGACGTAAATCCAATCAGGCTGACCGGCTTTCCTCCAGTCAAAGTTTGAATCAGCGCGTAGATTACCGGATTCACCCGGCGATATGCCTTCGGCGGCTGAATCCCCAGACGGCTGTTGAAGGCCACTTTCAGCAAGCGCCGCTCACCCAGCTCCCGCATACTCCGGTCAATTACCTTCAACTGCTTCACCAGGGCTTTCGTCTGCGGAGCGTTGCAGTCCAAAATATCTGGAGCCTCCTCCTTCAGCCGGCAGACGCACAGCAGCAGTTCCAATACGTCCCGTATCTTCCGCGGGTTGTATTTCTCCCCAGGCTTCGGCACAATGCACTCTGAGCTGTACAGAACTGCCAGGATGTTTTTCAGGACCCAGTCCACATCGCGCCGTCCGTCGGGGCCGTGATAAAACTCGAAAATCCAGTTTTCCGTTTGATAGCACACCCCGCTGACCGCCCGAAGATCGTAAATGGTCCGCCAGGGCTGTCCAGGGTTCAACTGCCGGAGGGACTTTGAAAAACCGGCCCAGACACCGTGAACGTCCTGGCTGCGGGACACATAGCGGGTCAGCGGGGCCCATTCCTGAATATCCATCGGCTTCTTCTCCTGAAAATACCGGAGGACCTTTTCCACTATGTCCTTCACCTGGGTGTTTTCTGGGTCCTTGTCCCGAAGAATGTAGAAGCACCCAAAATTACACGCAATCTCCGCCATATTCCGGATCAGAATCTTGCCTTCCGTCTCGCTGCGCTTGCCGTAGGTCTTATCCGAGTTCAAATGATGCCCTGCGGCGGGAAGCTCCCCCTGAAGGACCTGCGCCACACAGTCAAACGTCCCATCCATCACCAATCTTTGGATATAGGCTGCACCTTTGTCAAAGTTCTCCAGCTTGAAAAACTCCTGGATATGAAAATACGGCATTCCCCGCTGATTCAGGTCATGCAGGTATTTAGAGCTGTATAGTTCCGAATTCCTGGGCAGCTCATACACGGACACATGCCGCGACGCCCAGGGCCGCACTTCTCTTCGCACATCATTCGCAAAGGCGCGGAACGCTTGATAGACCTTCTCAAACTCCGCCTTGTTGAAATCATGCTTTTCCAGCTCCTGGTATTTCGGAGCAAGGTTGTCCAGAGTCTCTGTTCCATCGCACCAGACGCTTTCCAATGGCGTTTCCAGATCCGGGCTGCGGGCAATCAGCTTGTAGGAGTCCACATCGCCATAACGATAGTACACCGTCAGTTCCACCTCGGTATCCTGCTTCAAGGGCTCCTCCAGGTGAAACCGGGCCAGCTTTTCCTTGTCCCGACGACCGTAGACCTCCCGGATAAGGGGCAGGTCATAATGGTCCGCCTCGTTGGCCGGAAATGTCACTACGCCGTTAGACACGGGGATTTCCACCTCCTCCAGCAGAAAGGCGGAGATATTCTGGCGGCGGTGGTCCTCTCCAATCAGCTCGATGTTGTCGAAAACGCCATTGCGGTTAACCTCCAGCTCCAAGTGGGGAAGGTACTCCTGCCACAAGACCTCCCGCGCCTCTCCCCGCCTGCGGATTTCCAGACATCCCTGCTCCAACTGGCCAATATCAAACAGGCCGTCTCCCTGGCCGCTGGGAAAAAAGCTGCACAGTCCATAAGCCGGGCGCTGGCTCTGGCGGCGAATCCCCTGAAGGTCCCGAAGCACCTCACACCGCAGCACATCCAAAATGGCCTCGTCCCGCTGGATGGATACCACCGCACTGCCATTGTCCACCAATACCGGTATCTCTGGGTCCCGTATCAGTTGTTGAAGCAGTTTCGTATCCACCAGGTTGGAAACTGCTTCCGGCGCAAGCGTCATGTTGTACTTCCGCTGATACCGCCACAAATAATCCTTGGCCAGCCTGCGATATGAGAAGTGTCCCTTGGGATGCACTTTTTCCCGGCCCATACGGACAAAGATCTGGCCGGTCTCCCCCTCAATCTTCCGAATCTTGATAACACAGAGTTCCTCCCCGTCGTAGTCCACGCAGAGAAACTCTGGGGGGACCTCCACGCCTTGCGCCCGCAGGGTATAGGCCAAAGCGATGCTGCGGGGGACCTGAAACAGCGGCGTTCCCTGGCAGTGGAGCTGGGAACGGAAAACCCGGTTGAAATCATCCGCTATGTCCGGCATCAGGCACATGGCCCCAAAACCCGGCTTCACGCTTCTTCCTCCGGCGGCATCTTGAATCGACAAGCTCAGGATGCTTTGCTGCAAGGCTTCCGTCTCCTGCCGGTTTTCATCGCAGAAAAGCTCGTAACAGCCCGCCAATGCCTCCCGATACACCCCCTGCCGGCTGCACCGCGGAGGCCGGATGCCGGGAATGCAGACATACAGCGGCATAGCGTTCGATTTTCCGCTTCCGTCGAAAGGAGAAACGCAACTGTTCAGGATATCAAACAGGAAGGCCCCCGTCTGGCCCGCCCCGCTGAGAGAGGCGTCTTCTTTTTTGGGGCAGGACATGGCCTCCACGCCCTGAACAGCCGCTTCCGCGCACTGGGCCAGAAACACGCTTCGCACATCGTCCCGCCGCCTGCAAACCGCTTCCTCCAGAGGCTCAGGCTGAAGGCCCTCCTCTTCTTTCTGCGGCGTTTCCAGGCGGACTTCCTCCTGCGGAGCGGAAATGACTTCCTGCGTCATCCCCCTTTTTGCCTTGTGCGTCTTTGGCCCATCCTCCTTCGCCAGTCCACTCACCAAGGCCCTACGGAACGCCGACGCAGTCATTTCCAGGCCCGTTTTCAGGGCCTTCGCCTTCTTCCTCTTCTTTGCGGCCACGTCCTCACTCCTTCTCTTTCTTTTCCCCCACTAAACAAAGCGCAAAATCCCGCCGGACCAGCACACCGCCCCCGCAGTCCGCCAGAGTCAGCACGCCGTCCCGCATTTCCAGCGTCAGCGGTTCCTCCGGCCGTTCCAGAGGGAAAAGCGTCACACACCGCTGAAGCTCCTGTTCCTCTCCGCCGAACCACAAAATCCCGCCCTCATCGTGAAGCGTACCCCTCCGGTCATATATGGCGGCGTCTGTATGATGCAGGAGCCAAGCCAGGACCACCCAAAAGCCAATCTGCAAATAGCGCGCCTCTACCTGCTCCCAGTCCTTTTGCAGTTTCTCTTCCACCGTGGAAAGCTGGCGGACCGCGTCCCAAATCATCTTATAATACTTGTCGCACATGAGCTTGTTGTTTTGCTGTATCTGCTTCACCGGCGGCACATCTGCAAGCTCACTCCGCTTGATTTTAATGTGGAGTGAGAGCAGGTCCTCCAACTCCCGATCCTTCTCTCCACAGGCACGGGCCATGGCGCAGTGCTTGCAGGGCGCATCCTTCATCCGGGCCTGAACCACGTCATACAGGATGCTGTAAAGATACATCATCTCCCGGTTCTCTTTCGTGTCTGCCGAGAATCGGGTCACTTTTGTCAGAACCTGGTTCCGAGGCGCGATCTTCTCCTCCACGGACCTTCCCGGGCGCTTTGCCATCCAACGCATTGTGGCGGGGGACGTCTGACGTACCTGGGAAACGGGGACCTTTTCCATACATTTAATAATATGGGTGCTGGGCTGGGCGGCCACATGCTTCACCGCTGGCAGGCTGAACCGGGCAATACGGATGAAGTCGTCAATCAGCAGTCCCCCGCTCCGCTCCTCCAACTCCCTGGCCGTGCGGTACAGCTTGTCCAGAAATTCTGTGAAGAGCATAGGAAGATAGCTTCCCGTAGTGCGCTCCACATCGTCCCTCATGGCCTGATTCAGAAGATCGCTGAGCCGGACCATGGCATCATAACGCTCTTGCTGGTCCGGCGCCAGCATATCCGTCTTGTTGTGCATCAGCCAATCGGTTTTTGGATACTGCGCTTTTTTCATCATCACAGCCCCATGAATTCCGCGCTGCTCCACTGGAAAACCTCCGAAGTCAGTTTGCACGCATGTTCAAAATCCTTCATGAGTTCCGGGGCTCCTGACGCAAGACACTGGCGGATTTCCTCGATATGCTCCTCGTTCTGCCCGCGGACCTCCAGGCCCCGCAGTTTCGGCATCATCTTGAAGGCCAGCGCATCGCAGAAGGCCTGCTGAATGGCAGGTTCCAGGTCTCCGCGTCCCTGAGCCGCCAGGATGACAAGAGGATAATGCAGGATGTAGTTCTGGATGCTCTGCCAGACCCGGTGGCCCAGATTCCGGCCCATAGCGGACAGACTCCAGTTCACCTGCTGGATCAGTCCCTTACACTTCACCATAGCATCCTTTACCGCATCGCTGTCCTTGTGGACCGCCCTCGCTTTCCACTGCTCCCAGCGCCCGCAGCTCAAGGTTAGCTGAGGCTTTTCCATCTTGCTGTTGTCCCGGTCGTAAAGCTCCTTCGGGCATGGGAAGGTAATCAGCATACTCCGGTCGATCACCTTATCGGACAGGCCCTTGGTGGTCTCGTCCTCATTCATCGTGCCAGTCCACATCACATTCCGGCCAATATCAAGCTGCATAGGAGATTCGCCCGCGCCTAGGACGATCTCATAACAGGGGTCACGGTCGGAATTCCGCGCCTCCTCGAACTTACTCAAAAGGTCTGCGAAATACTGTTCCGGGTGAGCCAGATTCATCTCGTCCAGCAGCACCATCAGCATCCCCCGGCTCCAGCGGTTCTTCTGGGAACGCTGCATCTGGTACAGGGTCCGGACCAGCTCAGTGGCCTCAAACTTGTTCTCAATGGCATTGTAGTAGCCGAAGAGCGACGCAGGGCTGTCCCAATCCGGCTTCACAGGCAGGGAGAGGAACTGCATCCCTCCATGTACCGCATACTGCCGGGGCAGCTCGGATTTGCCGGTGCCGCTGACGCCGGAGAGCACCACCATAGGGGACCACTCGTTGATTTTCAGACAGGTGTGATACGCCATCAACTGCCTCGGGGAAAAGATGATGCCGCTCTTCTCAGACTGGAGGCGGATGTGCTCCAGCCACTGATCTTCATCAGCCAACTCCTCCGGGTCCTCGTCGGGCAGAGGCACATTCAAAAACGCGGGGACCTCCTCAATGGGACGAACCATCTCCTCCCGGCTGACCTGCTTGCGTTTGTCCAGTTCCTCCAAAAGCTCCTTGTTCGTATTCCGCAGAGAGGCCATGCGTCCCTCCGCATCGTTCAACTGCTCCAGCGCCCCCACGCTCGCCACCGCCTGATGCCGCGCCGTCTCCAGCTCTTTCGTCAGGCTCTCCACCTGATTTTGAAGGTCCTGTATCCGCTCTCTATGCCCAGTAATCTCCGAAATCCGTTCCGGGGTAATGCCGCAGAGCTCAAACTCCTTCAGTGTGTCCTTGAGCCGGCCGCACTCCGTTTGAAGACGCTGGGATTCTTCATAAAGGGCCTGGCCGTCCTGCCCCTGCATCCGGTTGATAATAATAGTAGCCTCATTCAGTTTCTTTCGGATTTCCTGGTTATCCTTGCGCATGGCGTTGGCCGCTTCCCGCATCTGCTCCACTTCGTTCTTCAAGACGGAATGCTGTTCTGCCACGGCAGTTTTCACCCGCTCCTGAAAAAGCCGCTTCTCCTCCCGAAGCTCCGCCGCGATGAAATTCAGCTCATCCTCCCGGTCGTTCATCGCGGCCTCCCGTTCCGCCTGACGGGTCCCGCATTCTTCCAGCGCCTTCCGAAGCGCCGCCGTCCGTTCCGCCGCCAGCCGTTCTGCCAGCTCCGGGAACGCCGCCTCCCGCTGGTTCAGCTCAATTTCCCGTTCATTCAGGTCTTCCTGACGCTGGTCCAGAGCCTCTTCCCGCTTTTTCAGCAGGGCATTCCCGGCTGCAATAATCTCCGCGGCCTTTTGATGGGCGTTCTCCCGGACCTGGGCCTCGTACTCCCCGGCTGAGGCGCGGGACCGCTTCTCAAAATCGTCCGCACGGGCAAGAATGGCGTCCGCCCGAAGCTGGGCCGTGCGCTCCTTTTCCTCAATGACCTTCCGCTCTTCCTCCCGCGCAGCCTCCAGAAGCGCTTTAGCCTCCGCTTCCGCCTTGGCCTGAATCTCATTGGCAATGCGCCCAGCCTCTTCCTTAGCCTCCAAGCAGGTCTGTTCCGCCTGGTTCCTGGCCGATGCCGTCATGATTTGGGCCTCCTTCTCCGCAGCGGCAAGAAGGTCCGCCTTCTGTTTTTCGGCCTCTTCCAGCAGAGCGTCCCGCTGGTCCAGGACTGCCTGCGCCTCTTCATCCAGCCGGAGGGTCTTTCCCTTCGCAGCGCAGGCCGCCTCCAGCTTCCCCAGCTCCTCCTGAATGCGGCTGGCCTCCGCTTTCACCCGGTCCCGTTCCTCCAGAGCCTCCCGTAAGATCTCCGCCTTTTCCGTCAGGACCTTCCGTGCCTCCTCTATGGTCAGCTTCTCCTCTTCCGTCAAAGGAGGCTTGGATGCTTCCGCCTTCTCCCGCGCTTTCTGCATCACCTCATCTACGCCGTTCGCATGAGGCATCTTTCCTACCCGCTTTTTATTCTTTTTACCTGCCATTGTGCGCCGCCTTTCTTCCTTTTTCCTCCTGCCTCACTGCCGGGTCCGCCCCTTCCGCAGCACCTGACAGAACCGCTCGCAGGTCCCCATCAGCTCTTGCTGGAAAGCCTCGTATCCATCTGGGGACTCGCCGAAAAACGCCTGGTTGTTGTGTCCCCGCTTCCGGCACACCTCGTCCGTCACCTGCGGGAACCCAGGCGCTTCCTCCACCAAACACCGCAGGAATTCCGGGTTCTCCCGGTCCAGCAGCACAAAGGACAGATACAGTTTGCACTTTACCGACAGATCCTTCACATTGTAGCTGAACTGCCGGATGTTCCTGGTATTGGGCCGGTCGGGAGACTTGTAATCACACGCGTAGCGCTGAAAGCACTGGTGCATGAACGCATCGTCCTCCTCCCGCCCGCCGGTGAACGCTTCCGCAGCCGTTTCCCGCTGTCCCTGGGTGCTGTATTCGGTGAAGAGCACATCGTACATCTCCATCATCAGATTCAGACATGCGGAAAAATACTCCGGGTCCTGATAGTAAAAGCTGAAGCAGGCCTTTTCTGCCGCCCTTCCCACCAGCGTCTTCAATGCGGGGTATTCCTCCATTTTATCCTTTGCCCGGATGGAAGCCGCCCGCCGGTTGTCATAAGCCGCCGCCTGCTGCTTCTGCTCCGCCTCAGTAGCCCGGGGGACCAGCAGTACCTCCAGCAGCGTCTCCGTCAGCACCCGCATCTGTGTGATTTCCCCGCCGCTGGGGACCTCCACATCCTCCCGGCGCTCTACATTCCGCTCATCCAGACCATGCTTGAAAATGTCTCGGGTCTTCTTTGACGTCTTCACCAAAGGCAGGATCTCCGGACATCTCCTAGCCGCTTCCCGGAAGGGGTGGGCCTCTTCCACCGCCGCCTGAAACATATGGGCCACCACCAGCTCGGGCAAAGACCTTTGCACCATCTTCCCCATCCGAGCGCCGTACATCACGCTTTTCAGGATGCCGTTCTTGATTTTCCCATCCTGCCCCCCGAAGAAGCGGCGGCAGCTCTCCAGGTCCTCAAACCCAGCCTGTTCCGCGATTCCCAGATAGTAGGAGGCATAATTCCGGTTTCCTGTCAGCGGGGTCATTCTGGCGTCCACCAGCTCAATCTTGTCACGGGGATAATTCTTGTTCAGACTGATGGCAAAAATGTCCTCCATAGCGTCGTAGAAGGCTACAGAGCACTCCTTTGCTATGGACTCTGCCTCCTGTCTGTCCGCGCCCCGGTTCACCGCCTCTTCATAAGCGGCGCAGCGGGCCTCCAGCGTGGCCATGTGCTCCCAGACATCCTTATACCCCTGAATGCCGGGATACTGTGTCTGTAGATTCTGCTTCATGACATTCTGGGACTCGGTATAGTTATCCGCCGTCTCCAGGGCCTCCCGGCGTCCCGCTTCCATGTCCTCGATATGACGGGCCAATTCCTCATTTTGGGCCGCGCCCTCACCTTTCAGCGCTTCCCGGATGTGACCGTATAGCTGGTTCATAACGCCTTTGCCCAAGGGATTCATCACATGGATGGTAGATAAGTCCCTATCAGAAAGATAACAGGTGCAAATCAGGCCCACTGGCTCCACAATGCCCAGATAGCGCAGGACACCGTTTCCATTTTGGCAGTATTGGCGCTCCATAGACCTGCTCACCGGCGGCTCCAGGGGCGCGGCAAAGACCGTTTCTTCCATCCCGCCCGGGTGAAGAATCCACGCATTCTGCCGTTTCTCACTCATGCCTGTCTGGAAGCGCAGCAGGGGTTCCTTTCCATTCAGCGGGTCCACGACCGGAGGATTTACAGACTCCATCCGCGCCCCCTCCTCGAACACCTCCACCGGAATCAGCTCAGGAAACGTCCGTCCGGAGATGAGGTCGTACAGCAGATAGTAAAACGCCTGCGTAGCCCCCTCGTTCTGCTCTCCAGTCTCCAGGTCCGTATTGTTCTCATTCCGCTTCAGAATGGCCTTCACCAGCAGGCGGTTCAAGCAGGTCTTTTCCGCGATGCGCTCTATAGCCTGTCCCCGCTCCAAGCCCTGCCTGTGATAGACCTTCATCAAATCCACCACCGTCTTTACCACGATGTTCTCTGTGACCTGATTGGTGGTAAGGCTCATCTTATAGGCCGCAGCGGGAAGGACCACGCGCTCATACCGGCTTTTTTCCATCCGTCCCATTGGCAGGGCCGGCTTTCCGTTCTTCCTCTGGATATAAAAAGTCCTTAGCTTTGAAAATTCCGGCATCAGGGACCTC
>CAOJHG010000039.1 GCA_948435975.1 uncultured Oscillibacter sp.
ACGAGATCCTTACGAGTGACTGGAGTTCAGACGTGTGCTCTTCCGATCTGTCTCATTTATTTGACCGGGGGAAGCGCGTCCCGCCGGTAAAATACGTTTTTACCCACCGGTACGCCGGCAGGATTCTCATAAACTGCCCGGTCTTGTTCAGGCCGGGAAAGGGGAAAACGGCGCGCACATCGGCCGCGTCCCTGGCAGGTGTCCGCCATTCAGAAACAGCGGAGGCCGCCCTCAAACCCACCGCACCGCAGCGGCGGAAACAGCAGAAGAGTCCAGCTCTTCTACGCTCAACTTGCTATAGTATAGCACAGGAAGCCAAGTTTGTATACAAAAATTTTTCCATCCAGCGCATTTCGGGGCAAATCACCCAGAAGAATTCCCGTTTTGGCCCAGAGGATTGGAAGCATTTCCCGAAAAAACAGCCGGGAACTGTCGAAAGCGCAGGTCCGTTCCGCTTCCCGCAGTCCAGCGCGGCGTACAGGCTTTTCAAGGAGCCGTCCTGCATAAGCTGGAAAGAGCAGCCTCGCCGTCCCATTCCATATTGTGCTTCATCTTAACACAACGTTTTTCTTTTGTAAACCCCGAAAAAGAAGCCCCTGCCGCCTGGACCTCAGGCTTGCTTTCAGAGAACGGCTGTATTATGATAGAGGCGCTGAGCTTTTATAAGGAAAGAGGGGTTTGATGAAGGAACGGGAGAAGATTATCCGTCTGTGGTTTGATATGTGGCTCCAAAAGAAGGATCTGGGCCTGGCGGATATTTTTACAGAAGACGCGGTCTACATCGAAAGCTGGGGGCCGGAATACCATGGTTCCGCCAAGATCAAGCTGTGGTTCGACGAGTGGAACGCCCGGGGGACCGTGCACGCCTGGACCATTCAGCAGTTTTTCCACCAAGACGGGCAGACAGTGGCGGAGTGGTATTTCAAGAACCAGATGCGCGATGGGACTGTGGAAGAATTTGACGGTATGTCTCTGGTGAAATGGGCGGAAGATGGCAGGATTCGCTTTTTGCAGGAATTCGGCTGCAACCTGAACCGCTATGACCCTTACCAAAGCGGCCCCGTCCCCCAGTTTCAAGGCGGAGGGACGCTGTGGTTCTGAGCCGCTGTTTCTCTGCGCGTTGACTTTTTGCCGCCGGAGGGATACAATAGAATATCGTTCCGCCGCTGCCTGGAAATGGCGGAACGAACTGTGTTTTATATAGGAGGTTTTCTCGCCGTCATGAAAAAACTATTTGACAGTCTCCCCTTCCGGCTGCTGCTGGGCATCTTTTTGGGCGTCCTCTGCGGGCTGGTCTTTCCGGAAAGCGTGATGAAGGTCGTCGTCACCCTGCAATATATCATGGGCCAGCTCATCACCTTCTGCGTTCCCCTCATCATCATCGGCTTCATCGCCCCGTCCATCACCCGCTTGGGGGCCAATGCTTCCCGGCTGCTGCTGGTGGCTGTGAGCATTGCCTACGTCTCTTCCATCGCCGCGGCCCTGCTGTCTGCCGGCGCGGGATACGCCTTGATTCCCCACCTCTCCATTGACACCAGCGTTACCGGCTTGCGGGAACTGCCGGAGGTCGTCTTTGAGCTGGGCATCCCGCAAATCATGAGCGTTATGAGCGCCCTGGTCCTTTCAGTGCTCCTGGGCCTCGCCGCCGCCTGGACCAAGTCGGAGACCACCATCCGTCTTCTGGAGGAGTTCCAAAACATCGTGCTGAACATCGTGGGCAAGGTGGTCATTCCCCTGCTGCCCTTTTACATCGCCTCCACCTTCTGCGGTCTCAGCTACCAGGGCATGATTACCCGGCAGCTTCCCGCGTTCCTCCAAATCATCCTCATCGTTATGGCGGGGCACTATCTTTGGCTGGCAGCGCTGTATCTCCTGGCGGGGGCCTATTCCGGGAAGAATCCCTGGGAGGTCCTGCGGCACTATGGCCCCGCTTACCTCACCGCCGTGGGCACCATGTCCAGCGCCGCTACTCTGGCCGTGGCCCTCCGCTGTGCTCAGAAAAGCCGGGTCCTGAGAGATGATATGGTCAGCTTCGGCATTCCTCTCTTTGCCAACATCCACCTGTGCGGCTCTGTGCTGACGGAAGTCTTCTTTGTGATGACCATTTCAAAAATACTGTACGGCTCCATCCCCAGCGCGGGGACCATGGTGCTTTTCTGCCTGCTGCTGGGAATCTTTGCAATCGGCGCACCCGGCGTTCCCGGCGGTACTGTGGTGGCTTCCCTGGGGCTGATTACCGGCGTGCTGCTGTTCAAGGACAACGGTACCGCCCTAATGCTGGCGATCTTTGCCCTACAGGACAGCTTCGGGACCGCCTGCAACGTCACCGGAGACGGTGCGCTGACGCTGATGCTCACCGGCTATGCGGAGAAACACGGCATCCGCAACGAGAAGCAGCAGGCCCCCGCCCTGTGAACGGCGCTTATCAGTAAGGTTCAACCATCCCCAGAAGCTCTGCCCGAGGTCTTGATGGCTTCGGGCTTTTCTTTTCTTTCAAATGCGGAATGTTTTGACCGGAACTGTTTATACTATCCCTGTTATCTCCAGCATCCAGAAAAGGGGGACTGGCCATGAAAAGACTCTGGGCGCTTTTGCTGCTGCTGGCTCTGGCGGGCTGCGGCGGCAAGGGAAACGCGCCTGACCAGGAGGACGCCGCTGTTTCCGTCAGCGGTTCCACCTCCTTGGAACGGGTCATTCTCACGCTGGCGGAACAGTTCATGCTGGACCACCCCGGCGTCAAAATCTCCTATGACCCCACCGGGACCGGCGCGGGACTGGAAGCGGTCCGAAACGGCGTGTGTCATATTGGTCTGGCCTCCCGGACCCTGACGGCGGAAGAGGCGGCGGATTTACAGCCCGTTGTGGCGGCTCTGGACGGCATCGCGGTCCTGGTCAACAGCAAAAATCCTGTGGAAGACCTGACGCACGAGGAGCTGGCCGGACTGTTCTCCGGAGAGCTTACAGACTGGGGACAGGCAGGCGGCGTTCCGGGTCCAGTGGCCTGCATTGGGCGGGAATCCGGCTCCGGCACGCGGGACGGCTTTGAGTCTGCCGCCGGAGTGGAGGACCGCTGCGTTCTGGCCCAGGAGCTCACTGCTACCGGGGCCGTAATGGAAGCCGTGCGCCGGAATCCCCAGGCCATCGGCTACGCTTCTCTTTCCTCTGTTGTGGGGAGGGAGGGCGTCCGTACGGTCTCCATCGACGGCGTCCCCTGCACGGAAGCATCCGTACTGGCGGGAGACTATCCCCTTCAGCGTCCCTTTGTCTTCGTCACCAAGGGCGCGCTTTCCGGCATTGCCCAGGTCTTTTATGATTGGGCCCTCTCCCCCGCCGCCGCAGACTTGATCCGGCAGGCTGGCGCAATCCCCACCGCCGCTCCCCTGCTATAACGCTTTACCGCAAGGAGGCTCTTTATGGAACCGGCTGCTTCATCCCCTTCCCGCCGCACCCGGGAGGCCGCAGAGAAAACCATGGCGCTGCTCTTTTTCCTCTGCGGTATGGCGGCGGTGGCCTTTGTCCTGGGCATCTGCATTTATTTAATTGTATCCGGCCTGCCCGCGATCCGGAAAATCGGCTTATTTCCCTTCCTCTTCGGAAAAACCTGGTCTCCAAAAAAAGAGCTCTTCGGCATCCTTCCATTTCTGCTGGCCTCCATCGCAGGGGCCTCTGGAGCCGTGCTGCTGGGGGTGCCGGTGGGACTGCTGACCGCTGTATTCCTCTCCAAGTCCGCCCCCAGGAGACTGGCCTCTGTTATCCGCACGGCGGTCGAGCTACTGGCGGGCATTCCTTCCATCGTCTATGGTCTGGTTGGCATGATCGTCCTGGTCCCCGGCATCCAGAGGACTTTTGGGCTGGCCTCCGGCGCGGGCCTGCTGGCGGCAGTCGTGGTCCTGGCTGTGATGATCCTGCCCGCCGTGGTCAGCGTGGCGGAAACAGCTCTGGCGGCGGTCCCAAGGGAGTACGAGGAAGCGTCCCTTGCTTTGGGGGCCACCTGGACAGAGACCGTGTTCCGGGTGTCTCTTCCCGCCGCACGCAGCGGTGTGGCAACGGCGGTGGTCCTGGGTGTGGGGCGGGCGGTTGGTGAGGCAATGGCCGTCATTCTGGTTTCCGGCAATGTGCCCAACCTTCCCGGCAGTCTCTTCACCCCGGTGCGGTTCCTCACCACCGCGATTGCCTCTGAGATGTCCTACGCCTCTGTCGGCAGTCTTCACCGCATGGCTCTGTATTCTATCGGACTGGTGCTGTTCCTTTTTATCATGGGCATTAACGTCCTTCTGCGGGCCTTCCTCCGGACGGACCGGACCAGCCGCCGGAGGCCCGGAAAATCATAGAAAGGATGGACCTTTATGGATAAACGCCTCTCCCCTGCCCGGCGGCGCTTGGACCTGGCTCTGCGGGGCCTTCTCCTCCTCTGCGGCGGACTGGTATGCGCTCTGCTGGCCTTTCTGCTGGGCTATCTCCTCTGGCGGGGACTGCCCTTTGTTTCCTGGACGCTGCTTTCCACGCAGTCCAGTATGCTCCAGGGCGCTGTCGGCATCCTTCCTCACATTGCCAGCACGCTTTACGTCGTCTTCACCTCCCTGGTTCTGGCGCTGCCTCTGGGGGTGGGCGCGGCGGTCTATCTGACAGAGTATGCCTCCAGCCGCCGCCTGGCCCATCTGATGGAATTTGCCGCTGAGACGCTGGCGGGCATTCCTTCCATCGTCTTCGGTCTGGTGGGGATGCTGTTCTTTGCGCAGAGACTGGGGGCAGGTGTGCTGGCGGGAAGTCTTACTCTGGCGGTGATGATCCTCCCCATCCTCATCCGCACCACGCAGGAGAGCCTGAAGACCGTTCCCCAGACTTACCGGGAGGGCGCCATGGGACTGGGGGCGGGGAAATGGCGGACCATCCGGACGGTGGTTCTGCCCAGCGCCGCCGACGGTATCCTGACCGGCTGTATTCTGGCGGTGGGCCGGGTGGCGGGCGAGAGCGCGGCCCTTCTCTTCACGGCGGGCTTTGGCACGGTGCTCCTGAGCTACTGGGAAGCCCTGCGAAACTCTTCCGCCACGCTGACGGTCGCACTTTACCTCTATGCCAACGAGCGGGGAGACATGGACACCGCCTTTGCCATCGCCACCATCCTGGCAATTCTGACCCTGCTGCTGAATCTGCTGGCAAAGCTGGCGGGGCGGCGGCTGAAACGATAAGGAGCGGGACTATGGACGCAATATTGGAAGCGAGGGACCTGAACCTGTGGTATGGGCAGAACCAGGCGCTGCGGGGCATTTCCATGGACCTGCCGGAGCATGAGATCACGGCCTTCATCGGGCCCTCCGGCTGCGGCAAGTCCACCTTCCTCCGGACGCTGAACCGCATGAACGACCTGATCCCTATCGTCCGGGTCTCCGGGGAAATCCGCTACCGGGGCGGGAACATCTACGGAGAGGATGTGGACCCCACCTGGCTGCGCAAGCGAATCGGCATGGTGTTCCAAAAAGCAAACCCCTTTCCTATGAGCATCTATGACAACGTTGCTTACGGACCCAGGACCCACGGCGTTCGGAACAAGGGGCGGCTGGATGAAATCGTGGAACAGTCCCTGCGGGCGGCGGCCATCTGGGATGAGGTAAAGGACCGCTTGAAGAAAAGTGCGCTGGGGCTTTCCGGCGGACAGCAGCAGCGGCTCTGCATCGCCCGGGCGCTGGCGGTGGAACCGGAGGTACTCCTCATGGACGAAGCCACCAGCGCTTTGGACCCCATTTCCGCCTCCCGCATCGAGGACCTGGCCTTGGACCTGAAGGCGCGGTACACGGTGGTAATGGTGACGCACAACATGCAGCAGGCCGCACGGATTTCGGACAACACGGCCTTTTTCCTACTGGGAGAGCTGGTGGAGTTCGGGAAGACAGAGCAGGTCTTTTCCAACCCCGCAGACCGGCGGACGGAGGAATATATCACCGGGCGGTTTGGATAAACGGGGGACTCTGCAAAGGCTCCAAGACCATTTCCACAAACAGGAGAAATCATTCATGCGGAACTATTTTCGTGAACAGTTGACGGAACTCCATAAAGAGCTGACCAACATGGGCCGGGCCTGCGAGGAAGCCATCTCCGCCGCCTCCCAAGCCCTGCTGAAAAACGACGACGCCCTTGCCTCTGTAGCTGAGGCGGCAGAAGAGGAGCTGGACCGTCTGGAAAGGGAGGTGGAGGACCTGTGCTTAAAGCTCCTTCTCCGGCAGCAGCCCGTAGCGGGGGATTTGCGGAAGATTTCGGCGGCTTTGAAGCTCATTTCCGACCTGGAGCGCATCGGGGACCAGGCGGCGGATATTGCAGAGCTTGCCCGTCTGGTCCGGGTGCCGGTGGAAAACCTTCACATTGCCGATATGACCCAGGCTGTCATCCAGATGGTTACGGACAGCGTGAGCGCCTTCGTCCAGCATGATCTCTCTTTGGCGCGGTCTGTCTGTGCCGCTGACGACCGGGTAGACGAGCTCTTCCGCCAGGTCCGCGGGGAGCTGATTGGACTGATTGCAGCGGACGCCTCCTATGGGGAACAGGGCTTGGACCTTCTGATGGTCGCCAAGTATCTGGAGCGCATTGGAGACCATGCAACCAACGTGGCGGAGTGGGTGGAGTATTCCCTCACCGGCGTCCACCCTCCCAGTAACTGAAAAAGCAGGGGGTGCGGAATCTTCTCCGCGCCTCCTGCTTTCTTGCGGTGGTCACGTATAAGAGCGCTCCACCCGGACGACTACCCGAAAGCCGCCATCCAGCACTTGGACGGCCTCTTTCAGCTTTTCTTCTACTTCCTGGTCCGTCAGCCGGAAGCGGAATGGGACTGCCGCATCAAAAATCACAGTATCACAGCCCGCCCCCCGGACAATGCGGAAATCATGGACGCTGATTTCTCTGTCGATGCACTTTGCCAGGGCTTCCACCTGCCTGCGGGTTTCCTCCGTACCGGGGTCGCCGGAGTCCACCGGGTCCATATGAATCACCGCTTCACAGTCCAGGCGTTCCCGCAGCTCCTGCTCCACGCGGTCGATTTCCTCATGAAGGGCCAGCACATCCTGTTCCGCCGGGACCTCCGCATGAAGAGAGAGCATCCGCCGCCCAGGGCCGTAGTCGTGGACAATCAAATCATGGACCCCTGTTACCACTGGATTTGCCAGCACCAGCGCCCGCACCTGCTCCACGAACTCCGGGGGCGGCGGCGTGCCTAAGAGCGGGTTCACAGTGGCCTTCACCGCTTTCACGCCGGACCAGAAGATCAGCGCCGCAACCGCCAGCCCCGCCCAACCGTCCACCGCCAAGCTGGTATGCCGTCCTGCCAGGGCCGAGAGCAGCACGACTCCCGTAGCCGCGCAGTCCCCCAGGGAGTCGATGAAAGCGGCCTCCATAGCGGCGGAATGGAAGCGCCGTCCGAAAGCCCGGTTGTACGCCGCCATATACAGCTTCACGACAGCAGAACCGCACAGGACCGCCGTCAGCGCCCCGCCGGTCTCCACTGCAACAGGGTGGAATATCCGCTCCAGGGAAGAACGGGCCAGCTCGAAGCCCATCAGCAAAATCAGCACCGACACCGCCAGTCCGGAAAGGTACTCCATCCGCCCGTGGCCGAAGGGGTGCTGCCGGTCCGGCTTCTGTCCCGCCAGGAGGAACCCCGCCAGCGTCACCACTGAAGACCCCGCGTCTGACAGATTATTCACCGCGTCGGCGATTACGGCGATGGACCCGGCTGCAAGGCCCATCAGCAGCTTGCCCAGGAACAGAAGCAGGTTCAGCGCCACTCCCACACAGCCGCAGAGGACGCCATACCCCCGGCGCAGTTCCGCTTCCGGTCTTCCATCCGGTTTCAGCAGCAGCTTCGCCAGAATTGTTATCATGCACTCAGCTCCCTTCCAAAAAGGGGATACAAGCAGTATATGCCCGGCGGTGGTCCGCTATGCCTGGCCGCAGGCGTATTAGGGCTTAGCTTAACACAGTGGCGGGGAGAAATCAAGCAAAAGGAATGATGGTTTTCCCAAAAGGCCGCAACTTTTTTTCCGTGATTCTTCTGGAAGCATCTGCTAAGATAGCCATACAGTCCGACGGGGCAGAGCGGATGACAGCCGCTGCGGTGCGCGAGGAGGTTCCAAAGCGTATGCCGGTCCGGGATTGTGGATGGCAATCGCGCAGGCGATGGGGTTCAACTCCCCTCCAATCGCAGGTTCGAATCCTGCCGTACGGTGTTCCCGTGCGCCAAGTGGTTTTGGTAACCGCCGGAAACGGCACTCTATTAGGGATAGAGCGATATGATTGGAAAAAGCAATGCCCCGCCGAAGGAGAACGCGCAGGACCCAGGACGCGCCGCCTCCCCAGGCAATGGGCGGGCGGCCCTGTCCGGCAGGGATTCCGCAGGACGCGCACCCGGGCCAGAGGTTCCCCCTTCCGTCCGGCAAGCGTCCCGCTTAACGCGCCGGCCGCCGCCCGCTCATGGGCATACGCTGTCATTACAGCCTTAAAGGAGGTTTTCGATATGAAGCAAGTGGTTATCAACGAGAATCAGCGGGGCTTTCTCTTCCGAAGCGGCAAGTTTTCCGGACTGCTGGAGCCGGGGAAATACCGGTTCTTCCGTTCCGATGCCGCAGTAGAGTCGGTGCTCCTAGACCAGCCCCTCTGTTCGAACCGCTGCGGCCTGGACACGCTGCTGAGCTGCTCGGAGGTCTCGAAGCAGACGGTTGCGGCGGACGTACCGGACCAGCATCTGGCGCTTCACTTTGTTAATGGAAAGTTCTTTCAGGTCCTGCGGCACGGGCGGTACGCCTTTTGGTCCGTGTACGACAAGCACACGTTTCAGATGGTGGATATTACCAGCCCCACAATTGACGAGAGCATTCCCAAGTACATCTTTTCTTATATTCCGGCCTCGTTTTTTACACGGGTGGAGGTAGCCCAGTACCAGCGAGCGCGGCTCTACTTTGATAAAAAGCTCCAAGGCATTTTAGAGCCGGGGACCTACTTTTTCTGGAAGAACGGCGTAAAGGTAGACGTAAGCTATGTGGATGTCCGGCTGACGCAGATGAACATTACGGGCCAGGAAATCTTGACCCAGGACAAGGTTTCTCTGCGCATCAACTACGTATGCAACTACCGGATAACGGACTATGTAAAGGTACTGACGGAGATTGACGACTATGAGGAGCAGATTCACGTAACGGCGCAGTTGGCTCTTCGGGACTATGTGGGCAAGCACAAGCTGGATGAAATTCTGGAGGAAAAGGAGCAGATTTCCCAGTATGTGCTTCAACGGCTTCAAGCCCGGGAAAAGGAATTGTATGTACAGGTCACAGACGGCGGGGTAAAGGATATGATTCTTCCCGGCGAAATTCGGGACATTATGAATACGGTCCTTGTGGCTGAGAAGCGGGCGCAGGCCAGTGTGATTACCCGGCGGGAGGAGGTTGCATCCACCCGCTCCCTGCTGAACACCGCCAAGCTGATGGATGAGAACGAGACGCTTTTCCGCCTGAAAGAACTGGAGTATATGGAGCGTATCTGCCAGAATGTAGGAAGCATTCAAGTCAACGGCTCCGGCGACCTCCTCGCTCAGCTTGCGGCGCTTTTGAAGGGATAGGCGCATCCCTTTGCCGCTTTCTTTGACAGGTCAATTTGGCCCTCACTGCCGTGGGAGGGGTGGATTCTGCCATGATGATGGCTGGTCCCATTCCACCCCCATTTTCTCTCTTTCAGGCGTGGGAAAGAGAGAAAACGGGCCGTGGACGGTCCAAAAGAGAGAAACCACGACGCGGGCACAGCCTGGAGCAAAATTGGAATCGCCTCAGTCCCGCGCCGGAACTGCAACGGGGGCGGGCGCTCGAAGAAAGGACTTACTTCCGGCCCCGCTTGCACGCTGCCTGGGTGGTAATTGAGGAACCGTTCTTCTTTCGAGTGTCTCCTGGAAGTGCATATGAAAAGAGAAGATGCCCTAGGACAAACTTCCCAGGGTATCTTCTCTTTTGCAATCCCACCATAGGACCAAATAAATGAAGCTCTGTCTCTGACCGCCGCAGCAGCGTGCAAGCGGGGCTGGAAGCAGAGGCATTTCAATGACCACCCACCCCCGTTGAGCCCGTCGCGGGGAAGGGCCTGCGATTTTCTGCCCAAACCGGGACCGCGCAGCGTGTTTTTCTCTTTTGGACCGTCCACGGCCCGTTTTCTCTTTTTCCACGCCCTGAAAAAGAGAAAATGGGGGGTGGAATGGGAC
>CAOJHG010000040.1 GCA_948435975.1 uncultured Oscillibacter sp.
GCCGGACGCTGTGGCCATCCGCAGCAGCACAAACGACATTCTGACTAATCTGACCGTCGTTCCCGGCTCTGTCACTCAGTTAACCGCTACCGCCGCGTACAAGCATCTGCCTTTGACAGCGGACCAGGAGGCCTTTTCCTGGAGCACGGAAGGCGGTATCGGCGAAATCGACAGCCTGGGCCGCTTCACTGCCACCACTACCGGCGAGGGCAGAATCACCGTTTCCGCCGGAGGTCAAAGCATCTCTGTTGATGTCACTGTCACCAACGCCGGACCGGAACAGTTGGAGGACTTCGAGGGCGAAACCACCATCTTCCGCGGCAACGGCGAGGGTATGAATTACAGCCTGAACCACACCGCCAGCTATGTGCGCATGGGCCGCGGCTCCGGGAAGCTGGACTACAACCTGGACGAAGCCGCAGAAACAAACGCCCTCTTATGGCGCTTTGGCACAGCGGTTCCTTTGGACGGCCAGCTATACCGCCATCTTACCATGTGGGTCTACGGCGACGGCTCCGGGAACAGCCTGGAACTGCGGTATAACACCAGCGAAAAGGGCTACCTGTCTCTGCCCCTCACGACCCTGGATTTCACCGGCTGGAAACAAGTGAGCGCGGCTGTGGACGAGCGGACGACGGAACTGCAAGCAATCTGTATCAGCGGCTATGACGCCCAGGGCAATCCCTTGGAAGGGGCCCGCACCGGAACCATTTATCTGGACCACGTCACCGCTTCCCATGACGGCACGATAGACAACACCCCGCCTGAGATCACAGCAGAGCTGGACAGCGAGAACTGGGCCGTTACCGGCAGCATCCTGGACAGCGCCAACGGCATTCTTCCCGCTGAGGCGGTTTCCATCAAGCTCAACGGCGCGCCCACCGGCAGCGATGACTACGACCCGGATACCGGTACCTTCACCGTCTATCTCCCCGACCCCAGTGAGACCCAGGAGGCCAACCGCATCACCATCACCGCCAAGGACGCTTCCGGCAATATCGGGCGCTTCTCCCTGGATACGCCCGCCGCCAGTGTGGACCACAAATTCACCGACACCGCCGAATACTGGGGCGCGGACTACTGCGACTTCCTCTATAACGCGGGCGTCACCACCGGCTATGAGGACGGCTCCTTCCGCCCGGACCAGAATATCACCCGGGCACAGTTCTCCGTGATGCTCAGCCGTTATCTGGGCCTGGATACGGACCTTTACGCAGATGTGTCCCTGCCCTTTGCGGACCTAGGGGCAATCCCCGGCTACGCTCTGCCCGCTATTCGTGCGCTGTACGCTATGGGCATCGTCAACGGCTCCACCGGCAGCAACGGCCAGCTATCCTTCCTCCCCGGAGGCTCCCTGACCCGCGCACAGGCCGCCGCCATGATTGGACGCACCCAGGAAAAAGGCTATGCAGTCACAGAGCTTTCCTTTACCGACGCCGCCGCAATCCCCAGCTACGCCGCCTACTATATCCAGACAATGGCGGCTCAGGGCGTTATCAGCGGCTACCAGGACGGCACCTTCCGGCCAGGCGCGAATATCACCCGCGGCCAGATGGCAAAGATCCTCTACACCCTCATGTAACGCAAAAAGACCGCCGCAGGCCAGAACAGCTTGCGGCGGCCTTTTTTCTTTTTTCAGCGGAGAGCGGAAGACCTACGCGGCCAGCAGTTTTACATTTCTCTCCGGCCCTCCAGCGCCCGCATCAGCGTCGCGTCGTCGGCGAACTCCAGGTGCCCGCCCACAGGAATGCCGTAGGCCAGCCGGGTCACCCGCACGTCAAAGGGCTTCAGCAGGCGGGCAATATACATGGCGGTGGCCTCTCCTTCCGTGTTGGGGTTGGTGGCCATGATGACCTCTTCCACATCTCCCTTTGCAACCCGGTCCAGCAGGGGCTTGATAGCGAGGTCGTCCGGCCCCACGTGGTTCATGGGGGAAATAACGCCGTGAAGCACGTGGTACTGTCCTTGATACTCCCGGCTCCGCTCAATGGCGGCCACGTCTCTCGGGTCGGCCACTACGCAGACCGTGCCTGTTTCCCGCTTGGGGGAAGCGCAGATGGGGCAGAGGCCGCCGCTGGTGAAATTTTGGCACACGGGACAGCAGGTAATGCTTCTCTTCGCGTCCAGGACAGCGTCCGCGAATTCCTGGGCTTCCTCTTCTGACAGGCCCAGGATGAAAAAGGCCAGCCGCTGCGCCGATTTGCCGCCAATGCCGGGGAGGCGGGCGAACTGCTCTACCAGTCTCTCTAATGGCGCGGGAAAGTATTCCATCGCATTCAGGCTCCTTTATCGGGATTTTCCGGCAGAGGCGCTCTTCCAACAAGCCGACCCAGCGTCACGCCGCAGAAGTCCGCCAAGGCATACGCAGCAGCGGCAGCTTGAATGAGATATTTTACAGTTCTGCCGCGACTTCTGAGGTCAGCTTTTGTCTTTTGCGGAGAGTCCCCAGATTATCTGAAAACGCTCATAAAACCCCTTCCCACCCTTGACACTTTAGAAGCAGTTGGAGGAGCCGCGTCTCAGACCGCATTTTCCATCGGCATGGAGCTGGAACGCCTTTAACCCCGCAGCTCCGCAATCCGCTTCGGGATGTCCGCCGCATGATAGACCGCGCTGCCCGCCACCAGCACATCCGCCCCCGCCGCAATGCAGATTTTAGCCGTCTCCGGGTCCACGCCGCCATCCACCTCCAGCTCGCAGGCAGGGTTCCGCTGGCCGATGAGCCGCCGCAGGGCCGTCACCTTCGGCATCATGTCCGCCATGAATTTCTGGCCGCCGAAGCCCGGTTCCACCGTCATGACCAGAATCATATCCACATCCTCCAGAAACGGGAGCGCCGCCTCCGCAGGGGTCCCAGGCTTGAGCACAATCCCTGCCCGCTTTCCTCTTTCGTGAACCTGGTCCAAGGCAGCGCGGATGTTCTCTCTGGTGTCCGCCTCCACATGCACTGTCACCAGGTCCGCCCCCGCGTCACAGAACTCCGCCGCGTACCGCACCGGCTGGACGATCATCAGGTGTACGTCCAGAGGCAGGGCAGTAGCGGGACGGATCGCCTTCACCACCGGGAGGCCGATGGAGATATTAGGGACAAACATGCCGTCCATCACGTCCACATGGAGATAATCGGCGCTGGAGACCCGCTGTATATCCCGCTCTAAATTTGCAAAATCGGCGGCGAGGATGGATGGCGCAATTTTTATCATGGAAGCGACCTCTTTTCTGTCCGTACTCCGGCAAAAGCGCCGGAACAGGCTGTACATGCTCAGTGACCAGGGGCAGCCGGGAAGCATAGGATATTGCAAGCGGCCCGGTTTGCCCTGACTCCGCGCAGCGTCCGCCCCTGGGTTTAGCGCCGCCGCTTTTTTGAATATAGGGGAGCCGGTGGATCTGCCGGCTCCCCCTTTGCGTTTTAATATAGCAGACTGGCGCTGGAAAAGCAAGGGACTTTTCGCTCACTCCTGTTCCCGCTGGAAGGAGATCCGGTTGAACATCTCCAGAATGTCATCCATAGAGGTCTGCTTTTTTTCTTCGCCGGACCGGTCCAGTACAACTTCTCCCCGGTTCATCATCAGCATCCGGTCCCCGTACTCCACCGCATAGCGCAGGTTGTGCGTCACCATCATGGCGGTCAGCTTTTTCTCACGGACCACCTTATCTGTCAGTTCCATGATGATGTCCGCCGTTTTGGGGTCCAGGGCGGCAGTGTGTTCATCCAGAATCAGGAACCGCAGCGGAGTCATGGCCGCCATCAGAAGCGCCACCGCCTGCCGCTGTCCGCCGGAGAGCGCGCCCATTTTCATATTGAGGTGATTCTCCAGCCCCAGGCCCAGGGAGCGGAGCTGTTCCCGGTAGCCGTCAATCCGCCGCCGGTCCACCGCCCGGATGAGTCCGAAGGGTTTTCCCTTGTTGTCCGCGAGAGACAGGTTTTCCAGCATGGTCAGATTAGGGCAGGTCCCAGCGGAAGGGTTCTGGTACACCCGGCCCATGGAGGCATAGCGCTGGTAGTCCTTCTTTTTTGCAATGCTGGTCCCGTCCACCAGCACGTCGCCGCTCTCGATGGGGATGGACCCGCAGATGATGTTCAGGAGGGAGGTCTTTCCGCTGCCGTTGCTGCCTACGATGGCCACGAACTGCCCCTCCTCCACCGTCAGGGAGAAATGCTGAAACAGCCGCCTCTCTGTGACCATACCGGGGTTGTAGATCTTTGTAACGTCTCGGACTTCAAGCATGGATGATCTCTTCTCCCTTCCGGCCGGACAGGACCAGCACCAGCAAAAACAGCGCCGCCGTCACCAGCTTCATCATATTGGCAGGCAGTCCCGCGCTCAGGGCCGCTTGTACGCACAGCTTGTAGAGCGTACTGCCCAGCACCACCGCCGTCGTCCCCGCAGGAAGCGCCAGGAAGCGCAGGGACCCCTTTGCGAGAGACCTGGCCAGCGGAGAGGCTGTGTAAAAGTTCATCAGGGAGACGCCGATAATGACCGCCGCCAGGCCGTAAACAAGCTGGCCGGTGCCCATGGTCGCGGAAAAACTTCTCTGCTCATGGCACACCACACAGCCGCCCAGGGCCACCAGCGCGTTAGACAGCACCAGCCCCAGCAGCTTCACCTGTCCCCGGTCCTTGGCAAGAGTGGTGACCAGGTCGGGATTATCACCCACGGCCCGGAGAAGCAGGCCGGATTTTGTCCGGAAGTAGGCGTCCAGCAGCAGCTTCACCACCACTACCAGCACGAAGGAAACCACCAGCTTCCGTCCCATCAGGCTCAGGCTTCCCAGCGCCGCCATGACAGGGGCAGAGGTGAAAATCGTATCCGTTCCCCGGTCCACGGTCAGGTTAGACCCGGCGATCTGGAGATTGATGGAAAACAGCGCCGTCATGGTGATAATGCCCGCCAGCAGGTTCCGCACCCCCAGCTTAACATGGACAACGCCCGTCACCAGGCCTGCCAGCGCTCCCACCGCCATGGAAATGGGCAGAGTCAGCCAGGGATTCACGCCGTTCACCAGCAGCACAGCGGTAACAGCGGCTCCCAGGGGAAACGTACCGTCTACGCCCAGGTCCGGAAAGTCCAGGATGGAGTAGGTGATATAGACCCCAAAGGAGATCAGCGCATAGATCAGGCCCTGGGTCAAAGTGCTGACCAGCAGTTCCAGCAGCATAGTGTATCCTTCCTCTCTCAAGGGTCCCAGACGCCGCCGGGACGGTTTTTCAAATTCCCTGTTTTATAGTGGGGATTCTGGAAGATGCAGTCAGGCAATCGGATTCCGCAGAGTCCCAATCCCCTCGATGGTACACTCCATCACGTCGCCGGGCTTCATGTATTTCGGCGGGTCAAAGCCCAAACCCACGCCGGCGGGAGTCCCGGTCGCAATGATCGTCCCCGGAAGCAGGCTCATTCCCTGACTCAGCCCGGCGATGATTTCCGGGATGGAGGTAATCAGGCGGGAGGTGTTGGAGTGCTGGCGGAGTTCCCCGTTGATTTTGGAGGAAATGTCCAGGGCGGGGGGAAAAGCTGTCTCGTCTGCGGTAAGGATGCAGGGCCCCATAGGCGTGAATCCGTCCAGGCCCTTGCCGAAGTACCATTGCAGGTGCCGGGTCTGCAAATTCCGGGCGGAGACGTCGTTCAGCACAGTATAACCAAAGATATAGTTTTTCACGTCTTCCGGATTCACGTTCCGGGCCAGTCTGCCGATGATTACAGCCAGCTCTACCTCATAGTCCAAGCTGTCCACAATGTCGGAATGGCTCTCTACAGGGGCCTCGGGGGGTGTGGCCTGGTTCACCCGTTTGGAGAAATAAACCGCCACGGTATCCTTTTTCGTGAAGGCTCCGGCGTTGAAGCGGGCGGACTCCTCAGCGTGGTCAGTGTAGTTCATGCCCAGGCAGATAACGTCCTGGCGGGGCTGGGGAATCGGGGCCAGGAGGGTTACCGCCTCCATTGGAACCGCGTTTCCCTCTGCTGCCGCAGCTTGCAGGTCTTTCAAAGAGGCGGTTTCGATCAGCGTGTTCATATCGGGGTAGGGCAGGAATACGACTCCCTCTTCTGTGAGTGCTCCTACACGCTCCTTGGCGTCATGCAGGCAGGTGACCAGTTTCATTTTATATTTCTCCCTCTCTATAAAATTGATTTCTGTTGTTTTCCAAATTATCCGTTGGCCTCGATGGCTTTTTCCGCGACCGCGCTGGGAACCGCGATACCCATGGCGTCCAGGACCTCCGAATTGATATACAAGTCGAAGTTCTCGATGGTCTCATAGGGCAGGTCCTGGCAGGCCGCCTCGCCGCGGAGGACCTTCGCCGCCATTTGGCCCGTCTGGATGCCCAGCTTGATATAATCCAGGCCCGCGCCCGCAGCACAGCCCAGCTTCATCTGCTCGATCTCAGAGCCGTATACAGGGATACCGGCCTCGTTGGTCTTCTCCAGGATGGCGGGGAGAACGCCTACGACGTTGTTATCCGTCAGATTGGAAATGCAGTCCACGCCCCGGGAAATCAAGGTGTCTACCGCCTGGGTTACTTCCGCCTGCTCCAGAACGCCAACCGTCTCAATCGTAAAGCCGTAATCCGCGGCCAGCTCTTCATAAATGCCGATGGAATAGACGGAGTTGGCCTCGCTGGTGGTGTAGACGATGCCGATGGTCTTTGCGTTGGGCTGGAGCTGGCGGATGAGGTCCAACTGGCCTTCTACCGGCAGGACATCAGAGGTTCCTGTGATATTGCCGGAGTCCAGATTTGCGCCTACAGGGTCGGTAATGGCGGTGAAAATGACGGGGATATCCTTATCTTCGGCAGCGGCGAAGCAGGCTGTGGCGGACGGCGTGGCAATTGCAATCATCATATCAACATTTCCGGCTGAGAAGGTCTGGCCAATCTGTGTGGCGATGCTGTCGTCGAAGCCGGCGTTCTGGTAATCAATGGTGAGGTTTTCGCCTTCCACGATACCGGCCTCTGCCAGACCTTGAAGGAGGCCTTCCCGGCAGTTGTCCAGCGATCCATGCTCACCGTACTGGGAAACGCCGATGATGTAGTGCTCAGGGGCAGGTTCCCCGGTCCCGTCACCGTCGGAGCCGCTGGAAGGGTTGGAGCCGCAGGCAGTCAGGGAGAGGGTCAATGTCAATGCCAGCAGAGCAGCCGTTAATTTTTTCATAGCTTTCATCTTGAAACACCTTTCTTTACATCTTTACATAATTCTGAATGGAGCGTTCGCTTGGACCATCAATCACGGCGGTCTGCCATCGTTTTGTATAAAGCATCATTGCATCGTTCTCCTTTTCCATTGTCTGTCAGGAAAAACAAAAAGCCTCGTCCCTCATTTGGGACAAGACTTCCATCCTGCGGTACCACCCAAGTTGACGCATATGCGCCCGCTCGCTTCACGTACTTCATACGCGCCGCCCTGGTAACGGGTGCGGTCCCCGTCAGACGCTACTGAGCCTCAGCCGTTCACGCTGCCCTCCCAGGTCCATTCACCGAAACGCCTCCTGCCATGTTTCCACCATTCACGGCTCTCTAAAAGGGGACTCCTCTTTCAGTTACTTCTCCTGCTCACAGGTTTGCCTTATTTGCGTCGTATTATACGCACAACCGTCCCCAATGTCAACCGTCAAAATAAACAAAGCTGCGCTCGCCGCGGGGCGCAAAGGGGACTCCGCCCCCTCTGCACTCCCCCACCAGAGGGAAGTCTCCCTCTGGACTCCCTCATGATTCTTTTGGTATGGGGCTTTGTGATTTTCTTTTGCTGCGGTCATGATTGCTTTATTTAGGACAACAGCAGCTTGTCGTCCGCTTCATCGCTCCCGCTTACCTTGCTGAACAGCTCCAGAAGCTGCGGCACTGTCAGCTTTTTCTTCTCCTCTCCAGATACGTCAATCACAATCCGGCCGTCATACATCATAATCAGCCGGTTCCCATGGGCTATGGCGTCCTTCATGTTGTGCGTCACCATCATCGTCGTTAAATGGCTCTCCGCTACAATCCGGTCAGACAGATTCAGCACCTTTGCCGCCGTCTTCGGGTCCAGCGCCGCCGTGTGCTCGTCCAACAACAGCAGCTTCGGCTTTTTCAGCGACGCCATCAGCAGCGTCAGCGCCTGCCTCTGACCGCCGGAAAGAAGCCCCACCTTACTCGTCAGACGCTCCTCTAGGCCCAGGTCCAGACCCTTGAGCATCTCCTGATATTTCTCCTTTTCCTCCTTGGTCACGCCCCAGCTTAGGCCCCTTCTCTGGCCCCGGCGGGCGGCAAGCGCCAGGTTTTCCAGAATCTGCATGGAAGGCGCGGTGCCCAGCATCGGGTCCTGAAAAACGCGGCCAATGAAGGGAGCCCGCTTGTACTCCGGCAGCCGGGTTACCTCCGTTCCGCCAATGGAGATGCTTCCCGCGTCCACGGTCCAAGCCCCCGACACAGCGTTGAGCATCGTCGATTTGCCCGCGCCATTGCCGCCGATGACCGTGCAGAAGTCTCCATCCTTCAGCGTCAGGTTCACGCCCCGGAGAGCCTGCTTCTCGTTTACCGTTCCGGCGTTAAATGTCTTCCAGATTCCCTTGATCTCAAGCATTGCGGGTTCCTCCTGTCTTTACCTGCACGTGAATATACTTTCCCTTCCAATAGGGGATGGAGAGGAACACAGCCACCACCAGAGCGGACAGCAGCTTCAAATAGTTGGCGTTCAGGCCCATGGCAAGCACCGCCTGGATTACGATATAGTACAGAATCGCGCCAATGGACACCGCCACCAGCTTCAGCGCAAAGTTGCGGAACACCTTCCCAAAAAGCACCTGCCCAATGATGACCGAAGCCAGGCCAATCACGATAGCGCCCCGGCCCATGTTGATTTCGCTGGCACTGTTGAACTGGGCCAGAAGTGCGCCGGAGACAGCAACCAGACCATTCGAGAGCATCAGACCCAGGACCTTGGTGAAGTCCGTATTGATGCCCTGGGCCCGGGCCATGCTGGGATTGGAACCAGTAGCCCGAAGCGCACAGCCCAACTCTGTGCCGAAGAACCAGTACAGCACGCCAATCAGCGCCGCCGTGAACAGGCCCACCACAAAAACAGGGTGCTGGTAGAAGGGCCGGTCTCCCTTTGCCACATCCTGGACGAACCGGAGAGACACCAGCAGCCGGTCCAGCATCTCATTATTAGTGACGTTGATGGCTACGGTTGACTTCATATCCATGATTGCCAGATTGATGGACCACAAGCCAAGCTGCGTCAGAATGCCGGACAGAATTGCCGGGATGCCGCAGAAGGTGTTCAGGACGCCCGTGGCAAGCCCCGCCAGCATTCCCGCCGCCAGAGCTGCCAGCATCGCCAGCCACAGATTGGTCCCCGCAGTAAACAGTACGGTGAAAACCGCCGCACCCGTGCAGAAGGACCCATCTACCGTCAGATCGGCGATATCCAAAATTTTATACGTGATATAAACGCCAATCGCCATGATGCCCCAGATGAGACCCTGAGACACCGCGCCAGGCAGAGCGTTCATGAAGTTCAGCATCACTGAACCCCCCTTTCTCGGAATCAGACGCCAGGAACCGGGGCCCTTTTTCCCTAATCCCCGGAGAACAGGACGGCGGAGTATTCAGCACCTCGCCGTCCATGATTGGGGTCACTCCTCGACAATAATAGCCTCGTAGCCGTCAGGAACCGTCAGCCCCAGGTCGGCGCAGATAGCTTCATTGTACTTCTTGGTGAACTCGGGGGCATATTCGATGGGCATTTCAGATACGCTGGTCTTTCCCGTCAGAATATCCGCCGCCATTTCGCCAGCCTTATAGCCGATGTCATAGTAGCTGATGGACAGGGTAGCCACGCCGCAGCCGCCGCAGATGCCCTCTTCACCCGCGATGATAGGTACGCCCGCAGGACGGCAGATATTGTCGATCACGCCGGTGTTGTCCGCGCAGGTATTATCCGTGGGAATATATAGGACGTCGCTGCTGCTGGCGGCAGTCTGGGTGACAGAGGCCAGATCGTTGGTATCAGAGAAGGAATACTGTGTGCAGGTATACCCCAGGTCCTCCAGACAGGCCTGTACGTTATCCACCTGATATTGGCTGTTGGGCTCGGCGGCGCAGTAGAGCAGACCCACGGTCTGCGCATCAGGGAACCATTCCTTCACCATCGCAGCCTGCTGGTCCAGGGGCGCAAGGTCGGAGGTGCCGGAGA
>CAOJHG010000041.1 GCA_948435975.1 uncultured Oscillibacter sp.
CCCTGGTGTACCTGCTGTTCTGCGTCAGCAAGAGCGGCTGGGGCTACGACCGCTACCTTGCTGAAGCCAACACTGGAGAAGGCCTGAAGATGCCCCGCTGGCTGAAGCCGTATTTCCAATTCGTCCTCCCGCTCCTGATTCTGTTCATTCTCATCCAGGGCCTTCTGTAACACGCAGCAAAAACCGCTCCCGCCCATCGAGTCCCGGGCAGGAGCGGTTTCCAATTTTCAGCCATTCCCTCAGAACGCCACCTTCAAAAGCAGCGCCACCAGGCAAAGGATCACCGCGCAGGGCACATACACATACCGTCCCACAGAATACCAGAGTTTCCCGGGCCTTTTCCCCGCGCCGCGGCCGACCTCATCCATCAGATCCTCCCGCCGCATGACCCAGAACCAGGACACGGCTCCCAGGGTCGCGCCGATGGGGATGATATAAATGGAAACAATGTCCATCCAAGGCCCCCACTTGAAAATCGGCTCCATATTCACGCCGATGCCCAAACACACAATGCACAAGAGCACCAGCATCATCCGCCGGTCCAGCTTAGGGAACCGGTGCAGCAAAGACTCTCCCACCGCCTCAAACATATTCTGCAAGGAGCTGACCCCCGCGAACACCATAGCGGTGTAAAGAATGATGGCAAACACCTGCCCAAAGGGGATATCCTGCAAAATACGCGGCAGGGTGACGAACAGCAGGGACGGCCCCGCCCCCACATCCAGCCCATACGCAAAGCAGGCCGGGATAATCACCAGCGCGGCCACCATTGCGGCAATGGTATCAAACAAGGCGGTCCGCTTCGCCAGGGCCACTACGTCCTCTTCCTTGTCCAGATAGGCGCCATACACAATCATGCCGCTTCCTGTAATCGACAGCGAGAAGAACGCCTGCCCCATAGCCCAGATCCATACCATCGGGTCCAGCAGCTCCTCCCACCGCGGAGAGAACATATAGCGGTACCCATCGACAGCCCCCGGCAGGAACGCCACCCGCACTGCCAGCACGGCAAAGATGATGAAGAACAGCGGCATCATAATCTTGTTGCTCTTCTCAATACTCTTAGCCCCCAGCAGCAAGGTCAGCAGCGTCCCCACCACCACGACGGCATGGAAGGGCATCACCGCGTAATCCGCCATAGAGAAGGACTCAAACCAAGCCGAGGTATCCGCTGTCATCAAGGCCCCGCTGACCGAGTTGACAAAGGCTTTCAAAACATAAGAGATAATAACCGCATACCCCAGCGCGATGCACATTGACCCCGCCAGCGGCAGCCAGCCCAGCAGTCCTCCGGCCCGGCCGAGCTTCTCCTTCCGCCCCGCCCAGGCCATCCGATAGGACCCCAAGGTTCCGGTTCTGGCCCTGCGTCCCACGGCGTACTCCGCAGACAGGCCCACCACGCCGAAAAGCACAATAAAAATGAGGTAGGCGATCAAAAAGGCGCTGCCTCCATTGCTTCCCATTTTCGCCGGGAATCCCCACACGTTTGCCATTCCCACCGCAGAGCCCACCGCAGAGAGGACGAATCCCCAACTGCTGGAAAATTGTTTCTTTCGTTCCGCGCCCATAAGCATCTCCTTTAAAGCGTTAAATTATCTCTAGCCTCTCATTTTCCTGTCATTTTGTCAAGCCCTTTTTAAGAATCTCTCCCAGATTTCCGTTTTTCCCAATCCTCCGCCCGTCTTTTTCTCATTCTGCCCCAAGATATCCTCCGCAACCGCCCCAGTTGCGCTCCAGTTGGTAGACGCAACCGCCGCAGCCGGATACACTGGGCTCATCAAATACAAAGGAGGTCCAAAAGTGAACCTATCCGAACAGCTCCGCCAAGCCCGGGAGTCGCAAGGTCTCAGTCAGGAAGCCCTGGCCGAGCGCCTGAATCTCAGCCGTCAATCCATCTCAAAATGGGAACTGGGCGCGTCCGTCCCCACGCCGGAGAATCTGAAAGCCCTCTGTGAAGTCCTGGAATTCTCCCCCGAACCCGAATCCCCGCCAAGTCCGCAAAAAGCCCCCATCCTCTGGAAAGCCCTGACAGCTCTGCTCACACTGGCGCTCCTGTCCGCCGTCCTGTACATCATGTTCATCCGCACCCCGCCGGACCCATCCCCGTCCATTACCGGCGTCTATTTCTACGACAAGACCGGCGCGCCTCTGCCCACAGAAGCAGGCTGGCACGTTCTCCCGCCTGGGGAAACGGTCATCATTGCCGTCACCTTCGATGCCGGAACGGACCCGGACCAGTTCCCTCATGCCGCCGTCCTCTACCTGACGCCCTCCGGCACGGAGACCTTTGAGGAGCGCCAGCAGCTTGCCCTGCGAAGCATAGGAGACGGAGAAAGCGGACTGGTCCTCTTCACCTGGGAGGTTCCCCAAGACCTGATGGACCATCTGGAAGTGGTCCTGGAGTGCCTTGGAGGACAGACCTATGCAGACTACTATAATGTAGCCGTTTTAGACACATGACCCCAAAAGCGGGACTCTGGAAGCATTTTCCAAGGTCCCGCTCATGATTTTATTGAATGCGTCTGGCCTCTACATAATACCGCTTGTCCTCCGCATGGCCCATGGAGAAGGTCTTTCGGGGCAGCACGCCGTCGGCCATCACGGTCTTGAACAACTGCTCCTTTCCCATGGCCGGCAGCAGGAAAGCAATACATCCCGTTCTTCGTCCCAGGTCTTCCGCCGTCTGGTCCCCATGGATGTAGTCCACCTCGCCGCCATACTCCTTCAGATACCAGTCAATGAACGCCTGAAGCGTCCCCACATCAAGCTGTACCTTTGGTTCCGGCACAGTGAAAGCTCCCTGGCCTCCCTGGAAAACATAGGAAATCACATGTCCTCCGCCCCGGCCCTCGAAGGCCTTCGGGTAAAACGCCCGAAACGCCTCCAGCACGGCCTCCGGCTCCACATGGGACATACAGCGGTGAATCGGCTCAAACCCCAGGGCCTCATCATGGTTGTTCACGACCTCCGCCAGTGCGTACCGTGCAGGGCAGTCTTCCCACTCCGCTTCCGGCAGACGCTTCTTCACCATCTCCCAGCACTGCTTCGCCGCTGCCAGAGAATGATTTCCATCCCCCACCGCAAACAACATCGGCGGCGCATCCCGCAGGCCGTATTTCCGTTCCTGCACATCCGCTCCGCACAGCGCTTCCAGCCCCGCAGCCACAGCGTCCATCTGCTCTCTGCCAAGCCGCCAGCCGGTGAGATGTCCGCCGCCCTGCTGCAAATCGAAGTCATACAGCCGCTCCATCCGGTCCCGCGCTTCCCCCAGAGGCTCAATCACGCGCTTTTCCGGGTCGTCAATCAGCAGCATCACATGGGGCAGCTCCACCGGCGCATCCTTCCGCACCTGGACCCGCGGCGGAATCCGTTCCAAAACCGTTCCCTCTGTCGCCCGAATCAAGGCCCCCGATCCCGGCGTAAAATCATACTGCTCCAAGTCCACCCGTCCAATCAGCCCCCGCCGCACACTGCCATCCGCCTGGGTCCGTTCAACATAGAAGAGCGCCTCCTCATAAACCTGAAACACGCCATCCGCCAGATACCGCTTCATAGCCCCGTTAATGGCCTCGATCCGTTCCGCCACATCCGGCGCGCCCAGTTCCGCTTCCGGCAGAATCAGCCGCAGGGCCGACGGCGCATCTCCCACAGTCTCCTCCACGGCCCGCCAGTACTCCGGCTGAGAGGTAAACTGGTCGCAGGCCACCACAGCCCACTTTGTCATATTGGTCCCCGCCGCTGGGAGCAAAATATCCGCTGGGTAAAACCCACTCTTTCCGAATTTGGGGCTCATCCCGATCACCTTCCCTTCAAAAAGGTTTTTCTCAAAGCGCCTGCTTGATAGCCGCAAGCAATTCCTCGAACGTCTCAAAGGCGGGAAGCTCTGGGTGGTCTGCTTTAATGGCCTCTGTGCTTTTGAACAGGAACCCCGCCTTGCTGGCCTGGATCATCCCCAAATCGTTAAAGCTGTCCCCCGCCGCGATGGTCTCATAGCCGATGGATTGCAGCGCCTTCACCGTCGTCAGCTTGGACTTGCTGCACCGCATTTTGTATCCGGTAATCTCTCCGCTCTCCGCCACCTCCAGAGAATTGCAGAAAATGGAAGGCCAATTCAGCTTCTCCATCAAAGGCTTGGCAAACTCCTCAAACGTATCGCTGAGGATAATCACCTGAGTCAGCGTCCGCAGCTCGTCCAAAAAGGCCTTGGCGCCCGGCAGCGGGTCGATTTTTGCGATGGTCTCCTGAATTTCCCGCAGGCCCAGCCCATGCTCCTTCAAAATTCCCAGCCGCCACTGCATCAGCCTGTCGTAGTCCGGCTCGTCCCGAGTGGTCCGCCGCAATTCAGGAATTCCGCTGGCCTCCGAGAACGCGATCCAGATTTCCGGAACCAAAACACCTTCCATATCCAAGCATACAATATTCATAAACACGCTCCTTTGATTGGTCCTGTTTCACGGACCTGTTTGCGTCTATTGTATCAGAAGCCCCTATCCTTGTCACCAAAAATTTCATTTGGAAGCGCCTTGTTTTCAATATTCGGAAACTGTATGTTCTGTATATCAAAAATCACCCTCTATGAAAAATGCCGAAAAACGCCAGAAAGATTTGATATCCCTCTACGGAAATACACATACAGCAGAAGTGTCCGTATAATAAAGACAAACGTAGGCGCGTACAATTTTCCGCAACGCAGGTTGACTAATTTTGTGTGGATTGAGCTTGAAAAATCCTTAAATTTCCTGTATATTAAATTGTATACTCAGTAAGAACGCATCGGAATACAAGTTTGGGAGGTAAGAACATGAAAAAGTTTCTCTGTGCAGCTCTGTCTCTTGTCATGATCCTGTCCCTGGCCGCCTGCGGTGGCGGAAACGGCGGCTCCTCTTCCGCCGGAAACACCGGCGGCAGCGACGGCGCTTCCGGCGACACCATCAAGGTCGGCGTCTTTGAGGCCATGACCGGCGGCAACGCGGCTGCCGGCGAGCTGGAGCTGGAAGGCTTCCGTCTGGCCAACACCATCCGTCCCACTGTTACCATCGACGGCGTTGAGCATCCGGTCGAACTGGTCGTGGCCGACAACAAGACCGACACCGTAGAGGCTGTTACCGCTGCGGCAAGCCTGGTTTCCGCCGGCTGTGTAGCGGCTATGGGCGGCACTGGTTCCGGCCTGTGCATTGCCGCCGCCCCCACCTTCGACGAGGCCAAGATCCCCGTTGTCGGCACCACCTGCACCAATCCCCTTGTTACCGAGGGCAACACCTACTATTTCCGCCTCTGCTACACGGACCCCGGCCAGGGCTCCATCCTGGCGACCTATGCCAAGGACACCCTGGGCGCGAAGACCGCCGCAATCCTCTGCGACATCACCGACGCTTACTGCATCGGCCTGGCGGAGTATTTTAAGGCCAACTTCGGCGAGGAAAACATTGTGGAGGAGCTGTACTTCAACACCGGCGACCAGGACTTCTCCGCCGCTCTGACCACCATTGCCGCCGCTAATCCCGACGTTGTCTTCTCCGGCTCCCAGTATACCGAGGGCGCGTTGATGCAGGTGCAGGCCGAGCAGCAGGGTCTGGATCTCACCTTCCTGGGCACGGACGGCTGGGAGACGGAAACCTTCCTGGACATCGGCGGCTCCGCAGTGGACGGCTGTGCATTCGTCACCTTTTTCGACGCCGACGCCGATCCCACCCCTGAATCTGAGCAGTATTTGAAGGATTACGACTCCGTCTACGGCGGCAAGCCCCGGAGCTCCTACACCGCAGTCAGCTATGACGCCTACAATGTGCTTCTGGACGCGATTGAAGCCTGCAACTCCGTGGACGGCGAGACCCTCCGCGACCAGTTGTACAAGACCTCCAAGGACTGCGTCACCGGCCACATTGAGTTTGACGACAACGGCGACGCCATCAAGGACATTGCCTATCTGAAGAGCGCGAAGGACGGCCAATTCACCTTCGGCGGTATCGCGGCCCTGTCCAACTGACCCGAATCCCGCCCGAAAAGTACATAGAGAACAAGTGAGGAAATGGAGGTGGTGGAGCAATCTGCCACCTCCATGTATTCCCATAAGTGAGAGGGAAACAGAAAATCGTATCAAAATGAGGTAAGGCCAATGTTAACTCTGGTTCAGCAGCTCATCAACGGCCTGACCCTGGGGTGTCTCTTCGGCCTCGTGGCCATTGGATACACCATGGTGTATGGCATCTTGCTCTTGATTAACTTTGCGCACTGTGACATTTTCATGATGTCGATGTATTTCGCGTTTTACTCCATCAGCGTCTTCTATCTTCCATGGTATGTCTCCCTGGTCCTGGCAATCCTTGGCACGGCGCTTCTGGGCGTGCTTCTGGAGCGGGTGGCATACCGTCCCCTGCGGACCGCCCCCCGCACCTCGGTGCTGATTTCGGCGGTTGGTTCCTCCTATTTATTAGAGAATCTGGGTATTGTCCTGTTCGGTGCAGTGGCCAAGTCCTTCCCAACGGTGGACTATTTGCAGGAGATGGTCACGATTGCCGGCCTGCGGATTCAGCGTCTGGCATTCTTCGTCATCATTACCATGATTGTGCTGGTAGGCGCTCTGCTGTATATTGTCAACAAAACGAAAGTAGGCATTGCCATGCGTGCGGTCTCCCGTGATTTCGAGACCTCCAAGCTCATGGGCGTGAACATCAACCTGACCATCAGCATCACTTTCGCCATTGGTTCCGGTCTCGCGGCGGTGGGCGGCTTCATGTGGGGCCTGCGCTATCCTCAGATCACGCCTCTGGTGGGCGCGATGCCGGGTCTGAAATGCTTCATCGCGGCGGTCATCGGCGGCATCGGCAGTATCAAGGGCGCGATTATGGGCGGCCTGATTCTGGGCGTCATGGAAATTATGATCGTGTACCTGTTCCCCAGCGCCTCTGGCTACCGGGACGTGTTCGCATTCATCGCGCTGATCCTGATCCTCTGCATCAAGCCTACGGGTCTGTTTGGCGAGGAACTGTCGGACAAGGCTTAAAGAAGGAGGAGGAAAGACAATGAGTGGATTCAATGGACGCTCCTACCCCGGTCTTGTTGGGATGCTGGACGGTCGGAAGCGCAGAAACCTGGCCTTGAGCATCGTGGCGGTCATCGTCATTACAGTCTTCCTGTACATGGCGCAGAACGGCTTCATCCTGGACGCTTACGGCGTACGGATTCTCCGGCTGTGCGCGGTGTACTCCATCTGCGCCCTGTCTCTGAACTTGATTCAGGGTTATACCGGACAATTCTCCCTGGGTTCCGCAGGCTTTATGGCCCTGGGCGCATACGTCACCTCGATTCTCTCCATGACGGACGCGAACCGGGAAGCGGTATACTATCTCAAGCCCATGGCCCCCTGGCTAATGAAAATCCATCTGGACTATGGCATTGCCTTGATTCTGGGCGGCGTGCTGGCGGGACTGGTAGCCCTTTTGATTGGCATTCCGGTCCTGCGCTTAAAGGGCGACTATCTGAGCATTGCCACCCTGGGCTTTTCGGAGATCATCCGCATCGTCCTGAACAACGCCCAAAGCATCAGCAACGGCGCAACGGGCCTGAAGAACATCGACCCCACGGCGAACATCTGGTGGTGCTTCTGTGCCCTGGTCCTGGTGCTACTGTTTATGACCCGGCTTTTCCACAGCAGCTATGGCCGCGCTTTTCTGGCCATTCGGGACGACGAGGTAGCGGCAGAGGCTATGGGCATCTCTATTTTCAAGCATAAGATGATGGCCTTTGTTGCCTCCGCAGTCATTGCGGGCATTGGCGGCGGCCTGATGGCAAGCGTTCTGGGCGCTGTGACCCCAGTGCTGTTCCGGCACATGATGAGCTACGACATCCTGCTGATTATGGTCCTGGGCGGCACAGGCACGATGACCGGGGCACTGCTGGGCGGCTTCATCTACATCATTGCCAAGGAGGCCCTGCGGTTTATGGACAGCGGGTTTGCCATCGGCTTCATCCAGGTCCCTGCCATTGCGGGCCTGCGGATGGTCATGTTCTCTGTACTGCTGATGATCGTGGTCCTGTTCTATCACAAGGGTCTTTCCGGCGGCAAGGAATTCAGTTGGGACCGCCTGTTTGGATTCCCCAAGAAGATTGCGGCACGCTTCAGCAAGAAGAGCGAGAAGGCGGGGGCTGGAAAATGAGCGTACTGAGAACAGAACACGTAACAATGCGCTTTGGCGGCGTCACGGCTGTGGATGATTTGAATCTCCACGTTGAGAAGGGCGAGATTGTAGCCGTCATCGGGCCGAATGGAGCGGGCAAAACCACGGCCTTCAACCAGATCACCGGCGTGTATACCCCCACGGAGGGAAAAATCTTTCTGGAACCCGTGAACAGCTCCCAGGAAGTGGACATCACAGGAATGCGACCTGATAAGATTGTCTCTATGGGCATTGCCCGGACCTTTCAAAACATCCGCCTCTTCTCTAAGCAGACGGTGCTGGATAACGTTCTGATTGCCCAGCATCTCCACGTGAAGAGCACACTGCCCGGCGCGATTTTCTACTGGCCCAACTATTGCAAAGAGGAAAAAGCCATGCGGGAAAAGGCCATGCACCTTCTGGAGCGCGTCGGTCTTGCGGACAACTGCGGCGACCTGGCTACCTCCCTTCCCTACGGCCTCCAGCGCCGTCTGGAGATTGCCCGCGCCCTGGCGACGAATCCAAAGCTGCTGCTTCTGGACGAGCCCGCCGCCGGCATGAACCCCACAGAGACCCTGGAGCTGACCCACTTTGTCCGGGAAATTCGGGACGAGTTTCAGCTCACCATCCTTCTGATCGAACACCATATGCAAATCATTATGGACATTTCAGACCGCATTTACGTTCTGGAGTTCGGCAAGACCATCGCCGACGGTGTGCCTGCGGAGATTCAGAACAACCAGCGCGTGATTGACGCCTATTTGGGGGTGGTCGAAGATGCTTAAAGTAGACCAGCTATCTGTCAGCTATGGCGGCATCAAGGCCGTCCAGGGCATCTCCTTCGAGGTACCAGAGGGCAAAATCGTCACTCTGATTGGGGCCAACGGCGCGGGCAAGAGCACGACCCTGCGCACGATTTCCGGTCTGGTGAAGCCCGGCGGCGGCAACATCTCCTTCTTAGGAGAGGACATCACCGGCAAGGACTCCGCCCAGATTGTGAAGCGGGGCGTCACCCTGGTTCCGGAGGGACGCCGGGTGTTCCCTAACCTGACGGTGTATGAGAATATCCGCATCGGCGCATATCTGCGGAAGGACGACTGGACCAAGGATGTGGACTGGGTATACAGTCTCTTCCCCCGCCTGAAGGAACGGAGCTGGCAGACGGCGGGCACTCTCTCCGGCGGTGAACAGCAGATGCTGGCGGTAGCCCGGGCCCTCATCAGCCGTCCGAAGCTGATTATGATGGACGAACCGTCTCTGGGTCTGGCTCCTCTGGTCATCAAAGACATTTTTGAAATCATCAAGGAAATCCGGAACCAAGGCGTGACCGTGCTGCTGATTGAACAGAATGCCAACATGGCGCTGAAGATTGCGGACATCGGCTATGTGCTGGAGACAGGCCATATCACCCTCAGCGGCACTGGCCAGGAGCTTTTGGCAAATCCGGAAGTCAAAGAGGCATATCTCGGCAAATAAAGCCACAGCGGGCAGGGCGTTTCTTCGTCTCTGCCCGTTTTTTCCCTGCGGCAAAGGCGAACGCTCCATTCCGCTCTGTGCTTGTACTGCCCTGCAAATAAGCGTGGAATGGAGATACAACAAAAAACAGGAGGGTTTCTCTATGCTTGGTCAAATTCTGGAACCGGTGCAGATTTCCGATATGCTGGAGGCAGAACAGCGCATCCGCAAGATTTTTCCTCCCTCTCCCCTGCTGTCCATGGCGCTTTTGAACCGGCAGCTTGGCACAGACGTTTATCTGAAAGCGGAAAGTCTCTTACCCTCCGCCGCCTACAAATTCCGGGGCGCCTCCAACAAAATCACTACCCTCATAGAGCAGTATGGTCCAGATATCCGCATCATTACGGCCTCTTCCGGAAACCACGGCATGGCCTGCGCACTGGCGGCGGCGCGTCTGGGCATTCAAGCAACGGTGGTGGTCCCTGAGCCTACGCCCCAAATCAAGAAGG
>CAOJHG010000042.1 GCA_948435975.1 uncultured Oscillibacter sp.
CAGGTGACATCGGCGTGGGCGGCCGGGAAATCGGCTACCTCTTCGGCCAGTACCGGCGAATCCGCGGTTCCTATGACGCGGGCGTTCTCACGGGCAAGGGCCTGGCTTTCGGCGGCTCCCTGGTCCGGACGGAGGCGACGGGCTACGGCTTATGCTATATCACGCAGGAGATGCTGCGGGTCTTGAAGCAGGACAGCTTTACAGGCAAAACGGTGGTCATCTCCGGTTCCGGCAACGTGGCCATCTTTGCTACGGAGAAGGCGACGCAGTTAGGGGCCACGGTGGTTGCTCTGAGCGACTCCAACGGTTATATCCACGACCCGGCGGGCATCAATCTGGACGTGGTGAAGGACATCAAGCTGGGTCACCGGGGCCGCATCAAGGAGTACGCAGACCGTGTCCCCGGCAGCACATATCACGAGGGCTTCCGGGGCATCTGGACCATTCCCTGCGATATCGCCCTGCCCTGCGCTACGCAGAACGAGATTGACGGCGATATTGCCAAGACCATCGTGAAGAATGGGGCCATTGCTGTGGCGGAGGGCGCGAACATGCCCTGCCGTCCCGAGGCTATCCGGGAATTCCAGGAGGGCGGTCTCCTCTTTGCCCCGGGCAAGGCTGCCAACGCGGGCGGTGTGGCTACCAGCGGCCTGGAGATGAGTCAGAACAGCATCCGGCATTCCTGGACCTTTGAAGAGGTGGATGAGAAGCTGAAGGGCATCATGACCAACATTTTCCACAACATCTACAACGCTTCCATCGAGTGCGGCGTTCCCGGCGATCTTGTTGTTGGCGCGAACATTGCCGGCTTCAAGAAGGTTGCGGACGTTATGCTCGCCCAAGGCACCATTTAGAAATACGATAGCCAAAAAAGAAGCAGGGCATTTCCGTCCTGCTTCTTTTGATTGTTTCTGGTCAGTCTGTTCTGATGGGAAATTCCGGGATTCCGGCGGCTCCAGCGGCGATGGCGTAGCGGGGGAAGGCCACGACCACGGTTCCATCCTCTTGGATATAGAAGTCCGTGTCTTTGTCTACTGTGGTAAACCCGCCTTCCTCCGGCGCAAAGAAGAAGGTGAATCCCTCTTCGTCCACGCTGCTTTCAATCTGCTCCTGAATCGACTGGTTGCAGAGCTCCACCCAGTCCGGGCCGAGGATATCCTCCAAGGTCAGCGTCCGATACTCCGCCAGGTCCAGATTATAGTAATACCGCTCTTCCATAAAGGACACCCAGCCCTCTGCCAGCGTCACCACAAAGGAAACCTGCGTATCCGTCTGGCTCATGACCTCATAGTCTACATAAACATCCATTTCACGGCCGCCCCATTCTTCCTCTGTGCCGCCGGTGGCAAAAAACGCCTCCTGATAGTCCGCCCAATCCTGCCTGGCCCGTTCCATGTGAAGCTCCACCCGTTCCTGAATGGCGGTGTTCACAGCCTCTGCAAAATCGCCGTCCGCCTCCAGCTTGGGTACAGACACCGCATAATTGATACCGCCGTCGGACATGTCATAATGGATAAAGGTCATGACGCGAAACAGTCCGCCCAGTACCGGCACCTCCGCCGCCGCCTTTGCAAACGTGGGAGACAGATTCAGTCCCGCCAGCAGCAGCGCAAAGCAGGCCGCAGCGCTCAGCCAGCGCCGGACCGTGCGCTTCCGCCGGTTCCTCTTCCCCTGCTGAATGCCCTCCCGGACCCGCTGAGCCAGCTCCTGGGGGATGGGGGTTTCCTCATATACCTTCCGGGCGCGGTCAAAGTCGTTCATTCCATATCTCCTTCCATTGTGATCCTTAGCTGCCGCAGGCCTGCATAAAGACGGCTTTTCACCGTATTCAGATTACAGTTGGTCACAGCGGCAATCTCTTTCAGTGACAGCTCCTCATAGAAGCGCAGCTTGATAATGGTTCCCACCTCCGGGGCCAGGGCATCCACTCTCCTGGCTAAGCTGCCGTCCAGCGGTTCCGGGTCCTCGTAGCCCCCCGTTTCCTCCTCCGGAAAAGGCACAGTGCGTCCCCGCAGGCGCAGGGCGTCCAAGCAGACATGAACCAGGATTCGGTAAAACCAGGTCCGCAGAGCGGTGGAATCCCGAAGGCTGTCCTGACGCTCCAGAGCCCGGCAGACGGCTGTCTGAACCGCATCCAGGGCCTCTTCCCGGTTTTTCAGATAGCTGTACGCCAGACGGTAAAACCGCGCCTGCTCCTCAACGAGATAGGCGGTCAATCTCTCTTTATTGGCCACAGGGTCCTCCTTTCCGCTGTCCGGCGGCGCGCCTTTCGACTTCGGGCAGCTTCTGTAAGATAGACGGAGAAGACCGGCGAAAAGTTTGACCTGACGCCAAAAAAGCGCCGCCAGCAGAAAACCGGCAGCGCTTTCTCTATTTTATTGGCAAATCATCCAAACAGGATGCGGTCACAGGATGTAGCTCACCAGGAACAGCAGCAGCGCCACAATAAATACCGTCACCGCGCCAATCTTCCAAATCTTGAACTGCTTATCCAACGCCGCCTTTTCCTCGGGAGACGGGTCGGCGCTTTGCAGGGTCAGCAGCTCCACGTCCACGGACTCCTGAGGAATGGGGCGCTTACGGACGTAGATGAAGTAGTACGCAATGCAGATGACGTCAAAGCCCAGGTTAAAGGGCAGAGCCTCCATGTCCAGCGCCAGGACAGCCAGCACAAAGTAGGCGACAATGCTGAAATATGCGCCGAATGTGCCGAAGGGGACCTTGAAGGGGCGCTCCAGGTTGGGTTCCTTCTTCTGGAGCATCAGATAAGAGATGTAGCCGATGATGTAGCAGGTCATCTGGCAGAAGGCGCACATGGCGGCCAGGATAGCGATGGAGCCGGTGGAGATCAGCAGTACGCCTAGAACGCCCACCACGAGGATAGAGATATAGGGCGTGTTGTACTTGGGATGGAGCTTGCCGAAGGCCTTGGGCATGTTGCCGTCGTTGGACATGACGTACATATAGCGGGCGGGACCGGTGACGCAGGGATTCATGGTGGAGAAATCACCGCCGAAGGTAATGCCCAGGCACAGGATGATAACAGGAATGCCCACAATGCCGGCAGTGCTCATGCAGAAGGCAAAGGGAGCGTCCGCAGTCGCCAGGCCGGCCAGATCCGCCGGGGGAGTCAGGCCCACCAGGAACCACTGGAACAGCGCGTTCACGCCAAAGACGATGAACGGGGACAGGCAGAGGGCCCGGGGCAGAGTGATCTTGGGGAATTTGACCTCCGCGCCCATGCCCACGGCAGTCTCAAATCCGGCGAAGCACCACCAGACCATCAGCACGACGGTGGCGAAGGAGGTGACGCTGGAGGGAATGCCCGCGATGGGGGAAGTAAAGCTGGAGAAGTCCATCTTATTGAACACGCTGATGAACCACACGATAGAAGCGCCCCAGAAGAAATACATAGAGCAGTTCTGCCACTTACCAGCGAACTCAATGCCAAAGTAGTTGACAGCCACGAAGATGATGAACAGGGCGCTGGCGGTGATTCGGGGGTCCACGTTCCAATTGATGCCCAGGGCGTTCATCAGGATGGCCCAGTAGTTTGCAAAGGCCAGGGCTTCCGCGCCGCCAATGCCGATCTGGGCGACGGTGTAATTCCAACTGCAAAACACCGCCACAGGATAATTGATGGCCCGCTTAGCATAGGCGTAGGTTCCGCCAGCCAGGGGCAGCGCCGCGCTCATCTCACCGTAGATGGCGGCTGGCCACAGGACCAGAAGAAACGCGATGATGGTTGCCACAATGATGGAACTGCCCATAATGCCCACTTGGGAAGAGCCTGTGGTGAATAGGCCCACGCCGATGACCGCGCCTGCGGTAATCGTGATGCACTCTGGGAGTCCAAGGGCCCGTGTCAGGACCTTGTTTCCGCTCTCTTTCATTGGTTCTCCTCCTTATCGTTTCCTGATTTTCCAGTTTCCCCGCACTGCCGCTGATGATTTTCGGTCATGCAGAGAAAAACTTTAAAAAATAGTAACACAATATTCACAAATATTTTGGCACAAATCGGAATTTTCATGTCAATTTTTTTATGTTATACTAAAGTAGTATCTCAGCAGCCGGTCTCCCTGTTTTTTCCTGCTGCAAGAAGGGAAATTCCACCCCTCCGCCGCCGAAAGGAGAGTCGCTCTATGTCACTTTATATCAGCAGCAAGCAGCTCCTGCGGGACCAGGAAGAAACCGCTCCAGTACCGCTGCTGCTCTCGTCTCCTTACTTAAAAATGCAGCACAGGCTGTTCCCGTCAGAGTTTGAATATGGGAATCTGCTCCAGGATCTCTATGAGCTGGTCAATCCCGGCGGTGAAGAGGAGCCCTATTTCCTTCTCCCCGGCGGCTGTATGACCATGGTGTTTCAGATGAACGCCCGGGCCTCCTCCTGCATCCTCTGCGGCCCCTTGACCATGGTGCGCCGCCTGCGCATCCCGCCAGGGTCCACGGTTTTCTGTGTCCGGCTGAAGGCAGGCAGCGGCGATTGGCTGGCAGACACCGGGGCCTCTCTGCTGACGGACCGGGCCGTTCCCCTCTCCCAGTACCTCCACGGGGCGGACCAACTGCTGACCAATCTCCGCCGGGGCGAATCCTTCCACGAACGGGGCATCCTCCTTTGCCGCGCCCTGGCCGCACAGGACGCCGGGACCTATCGTCCCATGGCTCTGCTCCAGCGCTGCGTCAATCTGGTCTATGAGAGCCGGGGCCTTCTCCGCGTCTCAGAGCTGGCTTCCACCGTAGGATGCAGCGAACGGTACTTAAACCGCATCTTCCAGGAGCGGATTGGCATCTCTACCAAAGTGTTCAGCGAGATCACCCAGCTCCAGCACTCCCTGTACAGCATCCTGACCACACAGCCTAAATCCCTCCTCAACACCGCCGTTGCCTACGGCTATTTCGACCAGACCCACATGAACCGTTCCTACCGGAAATTCATGGACTGCACCGCCAGCGACGTTCGATACGCCGACAGCCGGGGCATCCACGCCGACGACATCTCCGCCATTCTGTAAGGGACCCCAAAACCGGCGCACCGCTCGCCGCTAAAGCGGTACCTGCTTCACGGCTGGGTCTGGCTTCCAGCTCGGGGCAGGAGGACAGGAGGCTGCTATGAAAAAATTCTTCCTGGGTCTGGACCAAGGTACTACCGGCACCACCGCCATCCTCTTTGACGAGAACTGGCATCTTGCCGCCCGCGGCTACCGGGAAATCCGGCAAATCTACCCCCAGGCCGGCTGGGTGGAGCACGACGCCATGGACATTTGGGATTCCGTCCTCTATGCCGTGAAGGAAGCCATGTCCCAGGCCGGGGCGGAACCGGGGGACATCGCCTGCATCGGCATCGACCATGAGGGGGAATCCGCCATGATGTGGGATAAGCTCACAGGGACCCCCATCTATAATACCATCGTCTGGCAGGACCGCCGGACCGCCCGCTATGCCGACGCGGTAGCCGAGAAGCACGGAGACCTCATCCGGGAGCGGACCGGCCTGATGGTGGACTCCTATTTCAGCGCCTTAAAACTCCGCTGGCTGCTGGACAACGTGCCGGAGGCCAAGGGCTTGCAGGAGCGGGGGCGTCTCCTGGCGGGCACTATGGACAGTTGGCTGATCTGGAAGATGACTCACGGAAAGCTCCACATCACGGACGCTTCCACCGCCTCCCGCACGATGATGCTGAATCTCCGGGAGGGAGACTGGGACGAGGAGGTTCTGAAGGTCCTGGACCTGGACCGGAGTATCCTGCCCACCATCTGCGACAGCGCCATGCTCTACGGCTATACGGACCCAATCGACTTCTGCGGCATCAACGCGCCCATCTCCGGCATTCTGGTGGACCAGCAGGCGGCGCTTTTCGGCCAGACCTGCGTCATGCCGGGCACTGTGAAGACCACCTACGGCACCGGCTGCTTTATGCTGATGAACACCGGGGAAACGCCGGTCTATTCCCCCAACGGCATCCTGACCACCGTGGCGTGGCAGCTCAAGGGGACCCGCAGCTATGCCCTGGACGGCGGTATTTATATCTCCGGCGCGGCGACCCAGTGGCTGCGGGACGGGCTGAAAATCATCCAATCCGCTTCGGAAACGGAAGCCATGGCCCTGGCGGCGGGCGGAAACGGCGGGCTGTACTTTGTGCCCTCCTTTACCGGTCTGGCGGCGCCTTATTGGGATTCCTACGCAAGAGGCATGATGATCGGCATCACCGCTGGGACTACGAGAGAACAGATCGTGCGGGCCACACTGGAATCCACAGCGTATCAGGTGAGCGACGTGCTGAAGGTGATGGAAAAGGATTCCAAGGTGCCCATCAGCGTGATGCGGTGCGACGGCGGCGCGACAGCCAATAATTTCCTGATGCAGTTCCAGTCGGACATCCTGGGCATTCCGCTCCATGTGCCGGAAATCATCGACACCACGGCTCTGGGCGCGGCGTACATTGCGGCCATCGGCATCGGGGAATTCCACTCTCCGGCGGAGCTCAGCGGGCAATGGCGTCTGGCCCGCAGCTTCGAGCCGAACATGAGCCAGGACCAGCGGGAAAGCCTCCTGAACGACTGGCACCGTGCGGTAGAGCGCTGCCTCAAATGGAGCCAGGAGTAACCCTCTATACCAGCGGGCCTTGTCTAATCCGGCAGGGCCCGCTTTTCTGCGCCTTTCAGTTCCGGCGCGCCTGCCCAAGAGCGCAGAAAAGCGCGGAGCTCTCACCCCACGCTTTCTCTGTCAAAGGCGCGTCAGACGGACTTGATAAACTCGTCCAGCATCTTCACAAAAGCCTCTCTCGTCTCCGGGCTGTCCCAGTGGACGTTGTGACTTCCGCCCTCAATGGTCTTGCAGGTCAAATCACAGCCGGTCAGTCCCGCCTTCAAAGCCTCCTGGTCCGCCTCCGGGAAAATATCGTCCTTCGACGCCCAGATTACCTGTACCTTCCCGGAAACCCTGCCGATGTTAAATGCGTTCAGACCGGTAATCAGCCAGTTCCAAACGGGATAGGGCATCTGCCGCACGTGCTCCAGCGTGGCCTCCCGGAAAGCGGCGCTGTCGTTGCTGGTATCCGCCCAGCCCTGGAGGAAGCTCTCCGGCATTTTCTGTTCCGCGCTGTAGCCGTTGACGCCCAAGTATTCTTTCCCATCTCCGTCGTGGGCCCACTTCAAGACCTCGCTGGTGGCACAGCAGACCGTGGATTCCAGCAGCGTGGTGGACAAAAGCCGTTCTGGAGCCTGGAGATTCATCAGTTGAGCAATCAGGGAGCCAAGAGAATGCCCCGCCACATGGGTTTTCTCCAGTCCCACCGCGTCCATAAAGGCGAACATGTCGTCCCGGTGCGTCTCCACGGCATAGCCGCCGGGGCCAGGGTCGGGCTTGTCCGTCTTGCCGTTGCCCCGGTATTCCGGCACGTAGACCCGATAGCCCAGATTCGCCAGCATGGGGGCCACCTGCGTCCAGGAGATGCGCCCGTCGGTAACGCCGTGAATCAGCAGGACGGGGACGCCGTCCTCAGGGCCGCAGACGCAATAAGCCATCTGGATGCCAGTGGGAAGGGATACAAATTTTTCTGTCCAGGGCACTTGAATGTAATCCGCATAGCTCTTCATAAAAATCCTCCCTATATATTCAGCAGGTCCCGGTCATTTCGCCAGCCTGGCCTTGATTTCCTCGCTCTGCTTCACCTCGTTGGAAAGGTCCCGGGTCATCAGGAAGCCCAGCACCATCGCCAGCACGCCGCCCACAACCTTGCCTGCAATCAGCGGCATAATCATGGCGGGATATACGCCGGCGGTAAAGCCCAGATGGTCACCCAGGATGCAGGCGGCAGGGACCATAACGGCGATGTTGATGACCTTGCCCCGGTTGTCCATATCCTTATACATAACGTACACTGGAACGCCGTTGGCCAGGTCGATGATGAGCCCGGCGATAGAGGTGGAATTCAAGCCCGCCTTCTCTCCCAGCGCCTTCAAGGGCTTATCCAGCACACGAAGCAGCAGGTACAAAATCGGCAGCGTACCCATCAGGACCACCGCTACGGAACCCACAACGCCCATGGCCTCGCTGATGGGAGCCATGCCGGGAATCAGGACAATGCCGGTGAGGGACTCGAAGCCCGCCGCAATCAGGCCAATCAGGATGATGATGGTGATGATCTGTCCGAAGATGGTACAGCCCTTAATCATGGCGTTGGGAACCATCTTGATGCCCACAGCCAGCAGGACGGAGATAATCAGAATAGGGATGGTGTTAATCAGCAGGCTGGCCACGTTGAAACCAGCCGCCAGACCGCCCACGAAGGAGCCCACAGGAACGGTAATCAGGCCAATCAGAACGCCCTTGGCAAAGAAGGGCTGGTCCTCCTTTTCAATCATGCTCAGGCCCACGGGGATGATGAACACAATGGCGCAGCCCAGCATTGCCGCAACGACAATACCGGAATATAAGCCCATTTCCGGGTCTACGGCCAGCTCTGTCGCCAGGGGATAGCCGCCCATATCACAGGCCAGGATAGAGCCGAACATTGCGGGGTCAATGTGAATCGCGTTGCACAAAGGCGTAACCACAGGGCCAATCCAACTGGAGATTGCCGGGGCCAGGCAGATAATGCCCGCCATGCCGATTGCCAGAGGCCCCATGTTATTCAGGCCCTCTTCAAATTTCTCGCCTACGCCCAGTTTATTGCCGATAATCTTGTCAACGCCGCCGATGATAATGCCAACGGCCATGATGAACATGATAATTTGATCGAATGACATATGCAGCCTCTCTTTCTTTCACTGTTTTCCTTTCCCGCCGCTTCCGCCTCTCTGGAAAAAATTAAATACGTCTTTGAAAAAAGGCAAATCGGAGCTTGAATTCCTCTCCGCTTTGCCAGGTAAAAATTTTCTTACTTCTTCATTTTGTTCAGGACAACCTCTAACACTTCCAGCATGTTCAGGCAATCCTGCTCGTAAATCTCGCCCATGTTGGCCACCTGAATCATGCCCTGCTTGCCGTAGTCGCCCTTGCCGATATAGAATGTGTAGCCCCGGAGCATCATTTCGTCAATGAACGCCTGGGCATCAATTCCGGCAGGCAGGAACACGGACGTCACCGTATTGGCAGCCTGGTCCTCCTCCAGCAGCAGGCGGCAGCCCAGAGCCTTCACGCCGTCCCGGATGATCTTGGCGCAGCGCTGATAGCGGGCGATGCGGCCTGCCAGGGTCTCATCCTCCAGAATGTTGGTCAGCGCAACGTTCAGGGGCCAGAACAGGTTCACGTTGGGAGTATTGGGGGTCTGGTGGGTCTCCACGGCGGTGCGGTAGTGCTTATACAGGCTCAGGTAAACGTTTTTGCACTGGTCCGCAGTCAGGCTCTCCAGCAGGTCCTTCCGGGCGCAGACATAGGCGGAGCCGGGATAAGCGCCCACGCACTTGCCGCCCACGCTGGTGCAGATGGCGATGTTGTTCTCCACCACGTCGATATTCTGACCGCCGGCGGCAGAAACGCAGTCCACGCTGAACAGCTTTCCGTATTTCTTGCACAACTGGCCCACAGCGGAAACAGGGTTAATCATGCTGGTGGAGGTCTCATGGAAGACCATGGCCACGACCTTGACATTAGGATGGTCCACAATCGCCTTCTCGATCACGGCCAGGTGAAGGCCAGGTCCACCAAGGGGATCTGATACTTGGTAATAATCTCCAGCAGCCGCTCGCCAAACACGCCGTTGCGGATCAGCAGGACCTCTTCGCCAGGCTGGAAAATAGAAGAGAGCACCGTCTCATTGGCGGACGTGCCGGAACCGGAGACGATTACGCTGTAATAGGAGTCGTCCGCATTAAACAGGCGCAGGATCTTCTCCTGGGTGTCTACAAACATCTCCTCGAACTCAGGACTGCGGTGGCAGATGTCGTAATGCAGCAGGGAGCGGCGCACGTTGTCCTTTACCATAACGGGACCGGGGCTGAAAAGTTTGGTCATACTCATAGCAAAATCACAACCTCCTGATATTGAAAAATATATGCTGGGCAGAAAGCTGCGGGAAACTGCGCTTTCTGGTCCCATCATATCCCCTTCCGCCTCATCTGTCAAGCAAAGTGGGACAAAGCAGAACCATATAAAA
>CAOJHG010000043.1 GCA_948435975.1 uncultured Oscillibacter sp.
CACCCACGACCAGACCGAGGCCATGACCATGGGCGACCGCATCGTGGTCATGAAGGACGGCATCATCCAGCAGAACGACACGCCTCAGACGCTGTACGACTATCCCTGCAATCTCTTCGTGGCGGGCTTCATCGGCTCCCCTCAGATGAACTTTGTAGACGCGGTCATCTCCAAGTCCGGCAGCGGCTACTGCGCGGAATTCTGCGGCAGCAAGGCAGAGCTCCCCGCCCGTATGAACGACAAGCTGAGCGCCTATGTTGGCAAGACCGTGGTTCTGGGCATCCGGCCTGAGGATGTGAACACCACCGGCGCAGGCGAGCCCCATCATGCGGACGCTAAGATTGAGATTGCCGAGCTCATGGGCGCGGAAATCAACCTCCATGTGGACCTCAAGGGTTCTAAGATGGTAGTCCGCACCGGCTCCACGTACCCCGGACGCGAGGGCGACACCGCCGCTCTGGTCCTGAACGTGGAAAAGATCCACCTCTTCGACAAGGAGACCGAGCTGGCCATCGCCCACTGAACGCTTTCCGCCGCCCTGCGGAGTTCTCTTCCGAAGGCGGTCTGGACCCTTCGCCGATTGGGTCCATTCCGTCTCCGGAGCAGTTCCGCGCTTTTGGGCCTGATTTTATGGGCGGACCGCCCTGCTTCAAGAAGTCCGGTGGGACACCCAGGCACTGATTCCCCCAGCAGGCCGTGCCGCTTCCACAAAAATCCCCGCAGGTTTTCAGGACATTTGCCAAGTCTGCTGGAGGAGTCCCCAGGCATATAGAATAGATGGAAAGGGAGGATAGACCATGCGGCAGATGGAAAAGCGGGAGATTCGCCCCACACCCCCGGACAGCGCCGTTCGGGGGCTTCTGGCCATACCGTCGGCCCAAATCCTTCCCATCTCCGGCGGCGCACTCCACCAGGAACCTGGATGCCCCGGCGCTTACACTCTGGCCGCCGCAGCGCAGGGCAGTCTGACGGTCACAGCCGGACAGCGCTACTCCCTTTTGGACCCCGGCCAGGCAATCGCCCTGGAGCCTGGCCTCCCCTGCGAGCTTCGGGCTGTATCGGACTGCGTATGTATGCTGATCCAGCTCCAGGGCGACGCGGCGGACCGTCTTTTAGAGTGCTCCGTTTTCACCCGGGGCGCGGCGGCTGTGCGGGAACTGGTTATGGCCCTCTGTGTGCTGGATGACGAACATCCTCCTGTCTCTGGCGAAACGGCCTCCAGCTATGCTTACTCCTTGCTGCTGAAGCTCCGGAGCAGCCGCACGGAAGAGGACGCCCCTGCCCTGGTGGAATCCGCCATTGCGATCATCCAGGCAGAATTTCCATTTTTGGATGGACTGGACGAGCTGGCGGAACGTCTGGAGGTCTCCAAGGCCCATCTCAGCCGCAGCTTCACACAGAAGACGGGGGTTTCTCCAGGGAAGTACATCACCCATGTCAAGATTGCATACGCCAAGCTGCTCCTCCAGGACGAGGACGCCTCCATCACTTACGCCGCAGAGGCTTCCGGCTTCGCCAACGCCAATTATTTCGCTAAAGTTTTTCGCCGTGAAACCGGTATGTCCCCCAGCGAATATCTGGAGAGTGTCCCCCGCAGGAAGAACCCGCCGCTGCCTGCCGGTCCTGCCCTCTGGTGAGCCGCAGAAGCACATCGCGCTATAAATTTTTGGAAATTATTGACGGCGCTTTTGGCAAATGATGGACTTTTTGTGAATTGCAGAACAATCTTTTCCGCAATTTAACCAAATATATCCCGCCGATTATGTCTAAATCTTACGAAATTTCCACAAATATGTCAAGATGCGAGATGAATTGCATATAAAGCGCTCTATGCAACATCGTGGTATATTTTCTAAAATCCTCTCCATTTACAAAAAGGCGGAAACAGTATTATATTTTTTACATGGGAATACGTTGAGAATACGCAGTAAAAACGTGATAGAGGAGTGGAGTTATGAAGAAAAAAGCACCCCGCGTAACCGCCGCTGTCCTGGCGCTCACGCTGCTGCTGGCTCTGTGCGGCTGCGGCGCCTCGGACGGCAAGACCCACCTGACGTTCCAAATCTGGGACGTTGCCCAGCGTGACGGTATGGACGCCATATGCAAAGCCTATACCGCCCAGGTCAATCCCGACGTGGTCATTGATGTGCAGGTGACGAGCTGGGGCGAGTATTGGACAAAGCTGGAGGCCGCCGCCGAGTCCAACACCATGCCCGACATCTTCTGGATGCACACCGACCAGATTCTGTACTACGCCGACTTCGGCATTTTGGACGACGTTACCGACCTCTACGCCAGCGAGGACCCCAATTATTGGACGGAGCATTTCTCCGATATCTCCATCGGCAACGCCAGCGGTTCCGACGGCCGGATGTACGGCGTGCCCAAGGATAAGGACAACGTCGTTCTGGTGTACAACAAGGAAATGTTCGATGCCGCCGGCGTCTCTTATCCCGACGAAACCTGGACCTGGGACGATATGGCGGACGCCTCCCAGAAAATCTACGACGCTACCGGCAAGTACGGCTACATGGCCTACAACGATGAACAGCTTGGCTATTGGAACTTCGTCTATCAGAACGGCGGCTACATCCTGGACCCCGAGACCAACCTCCATGCCGGCTATACCCAGCCCGCCACGATGGATGCTATCAAATACTATGTGAACATCCAGAAGAACGACTGGTGCCCCGACCAGAACTACTTTGCAGAGACCTCCCCCGGCACCGCCTTCTTCTCTGAAATCGGCTCCATGTTCTTCGAGGGCTCCTGGAACCTGCTTTCTGAGCTGAAGAACTATCCCAACATGGTGGGCAAGTGGGACATCGCGCCTCTGCCCGCCTGCCCGAACCCCGCTTCCGGCGACGGACGCGCTACCATCTCCAACGGTCTGTGCTACGCCACCGCCGCCAACGGCAAGAACCGGGAGCTTGTGGAGGATGTACTCCGTTTCTTTGGCAGCGAAGAGGGACAGCGCATTCAGGGCGAGTCCGGCGCGGCCATCCCCGCCTACCTGGGCCTGGAGGACTCCTGGACCACGGCCTTCCGGGATTTTGACTATCTGCTTGACGTACAGGTCTGCTATGACCAGTTTGATACCTGCGTCCAGTACATCAACAACGCCAGCCGCCGGAAGTGGAAATCCACTGTGGCCGACGAGATGGTGAAGATCTACAACGGCGCGGACATTGATTCTCAGCTTGCGGTGATGCAGGCCATTGCAGATCGTTATGTGGAAACTGAATGAGGAAGGAGGAGCTATCTGTGAACAAGGGAGAAAAATTATCTGCCGCCGCCCGGCGTGAGGAAAACTGGGGCTGGATCATGATCGCCCCCACCATCATCGGCCTGGCTGTTTTGAATCTGTGGCCCTTCGTCCAGACGCTTTACGCCAGCTTTTGTGAGCATCTGGGGTTCGGACATTACAAGTTCATCGGCATTCAGAACTATATCACGATGTTCGGCAACATCGAATTTTGGAAGGCTACCTGGAACACGGTTTTCTTCTGTATCCTGACGGTGCCTGTGGGCATTGCGCTGGCGTTGTTTGTGGCCATCCTGCTCAATGCTAAGATTAAATTCAAGGGCGGCTTCCGCACCATCTTCTTCCTGCCCCTGGTGTGCGCTCCCGCCGCCGTGGCCATGGTGTGGCGCTGGATTTTCAACGGCGAATACGGCATTCTCAATCAGATGCTCGGCGCGAATATTCAGTGGATCACCGACCCCAAGACTGCGATTATCGCCGTTGCCATCGTCTCGATCTGGAGCAGCATCGGTTACGACGCGGTGCTTCTGCTGGCGGGCCTTCAGAACATCTCCAAATCCTACTATGAGGCCGCGGACATCGACGGCGCCAGCAAGGTCACCCAGTTCTTCCATATTACCATCCCCATGATCTCCCCCACGCTGTTCTCTGTGCTGATCATGCGCCTGATGGCTTCCATGAAGGTCTATGACCTGATTTACATGATGGCCGACGAAACCAACCCAGCCCTTGTGGATATGCAGAGCCTGATGTACCTGTTCTACCGCTCGTCCTTCGTGGCCGGCGACCGGGGCTATGGTTCCGCCATCGTCGTCTGGACGGTGTTCCTGATTGGCGCTGTGACCGTGATCCAATTCCTCGGACAGAAGAAGTGGGTCAACTACGATGTGTAAGGAGGGGTAAGAATGAAAAGCACAGCTTCTTTGGAGCGCTCCCGCAGAATCACCACGATCATCACTTACGCGGTCTTGATCCTGGGCGCGGTCATCATGATCTTCCCCTTCGTGTGGATGATTTTGACCAGTTCCAAGACCGTCCCCGAGAGTATGCAGATCCCGCCCACGATTTTCCCCGCCCAGCTCATCCTGGACAACTTCAAGGACGCCATCGCCAGCCTGCCCTTTGGACGGCTGTACATCAACACCGCGCTGATGGTCTTCTGGAGAGTGGTCTGCGCGATTGCGTTCAGCTCCATGGCGGGCTATGCCTTTGCGAAGCTCCACTTCCGGGGCAAGAACCTGCTCTTCGCCATCGTCCTGGTGCAGATGTCCCTGCCCAGCCAGATTTTCATTATCCCTCAATATCAGATGGTGGCAAAGCTCGGCATGGCGAACACGATCTTTGCTCTGGTGTTCCCCGGCATTGTCAGCGCCTTCGGCACGTTCTTCCTGCGGCAGACCTATATGGGCATCCCGACGGAGATTGGCGAGGCGGCTTTCCTGGACGGGTGCAACCAGTGGCAGACGTTCTATAAAATCATGTTCCCTCTGACTGGCACCTCTGTCGCTGCGCTGACCATCTTTACCGCTGTGTTTGCGTATGGCGACCTGATGTGGCCTCTGGTTGTAAACTCCGATTTGGATATGATGACGCTGTCCTCCGGCCTTTCCACCTTGAAGGGACAGTTCAGCACGAATTTCCCCGTTCTGATGGCAGGTTCCCTGCTGGCAATGCTGCCTATGGTCATTCTCTATTTGATCTTCCAGCGCCAGTTCGTGGAAGGCATTGCCGGTACCGGCGGCAAGTAAGTCTTCTTTCGGTTTTCGCCGCGGGCAGATAAGCGCGGCCTCGAATGCAGGCGCTCTCCGCAGCGAATGGAAACGCTCCCACTGTAACAGCCTTGGCGATGGCGGCGACGCCCGCCAGGGCTGTTATTTTGGACAGTTCCCCACCTGAATCCAGAGCGGAATTTAGAGGTCCTTCCAATTGCAACCGGAGTAAAAATCTCTTAGAATCAGTGCAACAACATTTCTTATCCGGAGGTCATTTCTTTTATGATCGTTCTTGACAAACAGAGTGCGCTCTTCACGCTCCATACCCGGAACACCACGTACCAGATGAAGGCGGGAGCGCATCGGGTGCTGCTGCATACCTACTACGGTCCCCGGTTGGAAAACGAGGACCTGTCCCGCCTCATCCGGGGCGCAGACCGCGGCAACTGTCCCAACCCCAGCGAGGCCGGGATGGACCGCACCTTCTCCCTGGACATCCTGCCTCAAGAATACTCCACCTGCGGCGTAGGCGATTTCCGTCTCCCCTCCATTGAGCTGGAGCTCCCCAGCGGAAGCAGGACCGCCGACCTGCGCTACACCGGCTTCGAGCTGCGGAAGGGAAAGTACGCCCTGGAAAATCTCCCCGCCTTCTGGAGCAGGGAGGAAGAGGCGGATACGCTGGTCCTCTTCCTGGAGGACGCTGCCGCAAAGGTTGCCGTCGAGCTTTACTACGGCGTGCTGGAGGACTGCGACCTAATCACCCGCGCCGTCCGCGTAGTGAACAAGGGGGATGAAACCGTCCGCTTGTGCCGCTGCGCTTCTTTGTGCCTGGACTTCCCGCAGGCGGATCTTGACATGATTACCTTCCATGGGCGGCACATGATGGAACGCTGCCCGGACCGCCAGCCCCTGCGTCACGGCGTCCAAAGCGTGGGAAGCACCCGGGGCGCGTCCAGTCACCAGTATAATCCCTTCGTGGTTCTCTGCGGGCGGGATACCAACGAGGAGTATGGAACCGCTTATGGAATCGCCCTCCTGTACAGCGGAAACTTTGAAGCCGCGGCGGAACACAGCCAGTTTGAATCGTCCCGTCTGGTCATGGGCGTCAACCCTTATCACTTCGGCTGGGACCTGGCCCCTGGCGAGAGCTTCACCTCTCCTGAAGCGGCGATGGTCTGCTCTCCCAACGGCTTTGGTCCTATGAGCCGCCAGCTTCACCGGGCTATCCGTGAGCACCTCATCCGCGATCCCTATCAGGGGGCCCGCCGTCCGGTGCTGATAAACAACTGGGAAGCCACCCTGTTCAACTTCAACGAAGAGAAGCTGCTCTCCATCGCCAAGGCCGCCGCGCCTCTTGGGATCGAGCTTTTCGTGATGGACGACGGCTGGTTCGGCAAACGAGACGACGACAACACTGGCCTGGGCGACTGGTTCGTTAATACAGACAAGCTCCACGGCGGTTTGGAGGCCTTGGTTCCTAAGGTCCAGGCGCTGGGCATGAAGTTCGGCATCTGGGTGGAGCCGGAAATGGTCAACGAGGACAGCGAGCTCTACCGGGCGCATCCGGACTGGGCCTTGACCGTTCCCGGCCGCGCTCCCGCAAGAGGCCGGAATCAGTTGGTTTTGGATTTCTCCCGGAAAGAGGTGCGGGATTATGTCTATGGGCAGCTCCACAAGGTGCTTGCCAGCGCGGACATCTCCTATGTGAAGTGGGACATGAACCGCAGCCTGACGGATGTGTGGTCTGCCGCCCTGCCCGCTGAACGTCAGGGAGAGGTGTTCCACCGGTTCACTCTGGGCGTTTACGATATGCTGGAGCGGATGCGGCAGGATTTCCCCAAGCTGTTCATTGAGGGCTGCTGCGGCGGCGGCGGACGGTTCGACGCTGGTATGCTGTACTACACGCCCCAGATTTGGTGCAGCGACAACACCGACGCCATCGACCGCCTGCGGATTCAATATGGCACGTCTTTCTGCTACCCGCCGGACGCCATGGGCGCTCACGTTTCCGCCGTACCCAATCTGGGGACCGGACGGACAACGCCGCTGGATACCCGCGGAGTCGTGGCGATGTCGGGCACCTTCGGCTATGAGCTGGACCTGGCGGAGACCACCCAGGCGGAAAAGGAAATCATGGCCCGGCAGGTGGCTCAGTACAAGCGCTGCTGGGAGCTGGTGCAGAAGGGAGATTACTACCGTCTTACCGACCCCTTCCAAAACCCGCTTTACAACGCCTGGAGCCACGTTTCCCCGGACCGGCGGAAGGCTTTGGTATCTGTCGTCACTGGCAGCACCTACGCCACGCCGCCCTTCATGACCCTGCGGCTGAAGGGACTGGACCCCGCCCTGCGCTACCGGGTGAATGATGGAGATTCCTACAGCGGCGCGATGCTGATGGAAGCGGGCTATCCTTTGCCCCTGCCCCAAGACGACTATCTTTCCTTCCAGCTTCTGCTGGAGGCTGAATAAGCAAGTGGAAGGACTGGCCCCTTGTCGGAGTCAGTCCTTCTCTTATGCCCGGCGCTTCTTTCTGACCGGTTCGTTTTTATATCCGGTGCTGGTTCCGCCATTCTCTCGGGGACACGCCATACCGTTTTTTGAAGGCGCGGGAGAAATGGAGCTGGTTGGGATACCCGCAGGCTATGGCGATGTTCCCGATGGAGTTCCGGCTGGTTTTCATCAGCTCCGCCGCCTTGCTCAAACGCATCCGGATCAGGAATTCCTGCGGCGGACAGCCCATGCTTTCCTTGAACAGCTTGCTGAAATAGCTCCGGTTCAGCTTGCACACATCTGCAACCTCTTCTACCGTCAGGTCCCGCTGATAGTTCTGCTCCATATAGGTCACGGCCTCGTGAATATAAAAGTCCCGAAGCTGGGTCCCCGCTGTCTCCCGCCGGGTGGAAGAGGATTGAATCAGGCTGTCCAGGAACAGGCAGCCATAACCAATCAAGTGCAGGGGCGAGGCTTTGGAATGGCTGGAAATGTAGAGCATCAAGTCCCGCACCCCTTCTCCCTGCTGGACAGTCTGGGGGCAGTAGATGGGCTGTGCATCGCTCAGGCCTGCGCTCTCCAGGTACTCCTGAACGCGGAGTCCGTCAAATTCCAGCCAGACGTATTTCCAGGGACGGTCCTTGACGGCGCTGTATGTATTGATCTGGCCGGGCGTAATCAAAAAGTCCTGATTGGCCTCCAAATCGTAGTGGCGGACTGTTCCATCATCCTCCGTCGCCTCCAGCCAGCCCTCGCCAGAGATAATGTAATGAAACAGGTAGTGATTCCGGACAGACGGCCCGAAGGAATGCAGCGGCGCGCACTGCTCCCAGCCGTATTGGTAAAGGCGCAGGTCCAAAAAGTTCTCGTTTGGAAAGATGGAAAAGGAGAGACTGCTCATGTGCCCGCATCCCCTCTCTCATAGATTTTGTTCATGACGGCACAGGTTTGAAACGCCCCGCGGCAGGCAGTCAAAACCGCAGCGGCCTATGTTTTTATTATATCACATTTTCCCGCAAAAACAACAAAAGAACAGGAATTCTGCCGCAAAAAGGTTCCTTTCCAGATCCTCTCAAAAAATTCCCAGTTCATTCCCAGGAAAATTTACAAAATTCTTCTTGACATTCCCCCCGGTGGAAGGTGTATGGTATTCTGGCAAAATTCAAACGCCTGCGGCCCTTTTATGCCCAGGCGGGAAAGGGGAACCATCTATCTATGAAACAGAAAGCATCTCTTTTACGAAGGAGCGCCGCCCTGCTGCTGGCCCTGGCACTGAGCCTGAGCCTGGCAGTCCCCGCTCTGGCCGCAGAGCCCTCGGCGGAGACGGTCAAGCCCGCGGTAAACTCTGCCGCCCAGGAGGCCGCCGCAGCCGCCATGACGTATAGCGGCGCCTCCAGCATCAGTTGGGCCGTATGGGAGGACGGGGATATCATTGCCTCCGGGACCAGCGCCAACCCCCCGGAATTTATCAAAGGCCAGTTCGCACAGACGGCGGCCAGCGGGGACCTTTACGGCGTGGGGTCCGTCAGCAAGGTTTACACCACCGCCGCAGTCATGCAGTTGGTGGAGGCGGGGAAGGTGGCCCTTGACAGCCCAGTCATTACATACCTGCCGGAATTCAAAATGGCAGACCCCCGTTACAAGGATATCACCGTCCGGATGCTGCTGAACCATTCCTCCGGGCTTATGGGGTCCTCCATTGGTAGCGCCATGCTCTTTGACGATCCCAGCACAATCGCAACGGACCAGCTCCTTCAGCGCCTGTCCACCCAGCGGCTCAAGGCGGACCCAGGGGCCTACAGCGTCTACTGCAACGACGGCTTCACCCTGGCGGAGCTGATTGTGGAAGCCGTGTCCGGCCAGGATTTCATTGACTACCTCCGGGAAAACATCCTGACCCCCCTGGGCCTTGAGCAGACATACGCCCCCAGCGACGAATTCAGCGGACAGGCCTCCATATATCAGGCAGGCTACGAGCGGATCTTACCCAAGGACTGCCTGGGCATCGTGGGCACGGGCGGACTGTACGCCGGCGCTGCGGACCTGGCCTCCTTCGGCGGGGCTCTGACGGGGACCGCGCTTCTCACCCAGGCTTCTCTGGACGCTATGGCCGCGCCGGAGTATGCCAAAGGCGTGTGGCCGGAGAGCGGCCCTGACGCGCTCTCTTTCGGCCTGGGCTGGGACAACGTGAACTGGTTCCCCTTTTCTCAGAGCGGTATTCAAGCCCTGGTAAAAGGAGGCGACACCCAGTATTATCACGCCGGCTTGGTCATTCTGCCGGAGTACAACATGGCTGCGGCGGTGCTGAGCTCCGGCGGCGTTTCCACCTATAATGAAATGGCGGCGTCCCAGATGCTTGTTGCGGCGCTGAAGGAACAGGGCGTGAACGTGGACGAGACTCCGCTGACCCTTCCGGATGCCGAACCCGCCGGGATGCCGAAGGAACTGCTGGAATACGAGGGGTACTACGGCTCTTTGGTCCCATACAGGGTGTCCGTGAGCGAGGATGGAACCCTGGAGATGTACTATCTGTCTCAACCCGGCGCACCGTC
>CAOJHG010000044.1 GCA_948435975.1 uncultured Oscillibacter sp.
CTGAGGATTTCAAATTTATCTGTGAAGAATATGATTAAGAAATGCGTGTGAATGGTAGAGAAGAGTGTGATATTAAATTCCGTTTTACCGGGGGATTTCATCTTTTGGGTGAAATTCCCCCTTGACAAATGCTCTCGTCTTTTACTCTCTTGGAAGAAACAGATTCAAGATATTCGATGATTCTTTTTCTGTCGTTATCAGTATCACCCCACCAAAGGTATTGGGATGAACACATGCGCTTTAATATGGCAGGATTATAAACCTTTTTTATCCGATAATTTGTAATATATTTAGATTGCGTAATGACTTCAATATATCGGCGCCCATATCGGGGCAAACCAATTACAACGACGTTTTCGTAACCGTCCCCCCATTGAGCGGGTGCAATAAAAACTTTTGTTCCACGAGAAAAATGTTTTGTTCCGTATTTTATTTCACGTTCCTCGCCATACTCGTGCTCCTGCACGATATTGCCGGCAAGACTCCAGCACCAGCTATGACCATCTTCGATATATCGTTCGTAGGATTCTGCTACTGCTGTTCTGTATTTTTCCTCGAACGCCTCAAAAGAATCGTAGTCTGCTGCTTTCTTAGATATTTCTGCAATCTCAATCATCATACCCACCTGAAACAGAATGTTAAATCTGATTATAGCACATCCAAATCTTTCGTTTCAAGCGGTGATTCGTGAAATTGCCAGTGCCCAGCTCCATCAGTGCGAACGGTAATGGGGAAAAATTTCTATGGCCTTTCTGGATTTCCTGCGATTTTTTACCAGCGGAAAAACGCCTGTCCCTGCCAGTCTTGCTATGTTAACACACTTTTGGCCTTTTTTCTTGTAAATAATTGCCCATTTTTTTGCAATCATGAAATGCCGCCCGTCCCTGCCGCCGCTTACCGCTAAGTCCACTGAACCGCCCGCCTCTGAACGGCTGAAACGAGATGGTTCAGCAGCGTGACAACGACGCCTATGACAATCATACCAGCTACCGCATGGGTATAGTTGGCATACGTAATGCTGTTCTGGACATAGTACCCCATGCCATGAGCGGCCCCCATCAACTCCGCAAAATTCAGCATCAGTAGGGAGGTCGTCAAGGATACCTTCAGCCCGGACACTACGCCGGGGAAAATACACGGCAGCAGAATTTTCCAAATCATAGCAGACCGCCGCAGCTTCAGCATCCGTGCGGAATCCAGAATCTGCGGCTCAATGGAATTCACGCGGTTGACTGTAGTGAGAAAATTCGGCCAGAACACACCCAGAAAAATCACCGCCACGGAAGCGCTGCGGAAGCTGGGCATCACCGCCACCAGATAGGGAGAAAACACCACTGCCGGAATTGGCGCCATCACATTTGCAATCGGGCTTGCAAAATCCCGCAGCCGGGGCGTCCATCCCGCGGCCAGTCCCAGTCCCACTGCCGCAGCCAGTCCCGGAAAGAAGCCAAAGGCCAGAAGCTGAAGAGAGTACAGCACATTCAGCAGCATCTGATCCCAGCTCTCTCGAAACGTGTCAAATACATTTTCCGGAGAGGGAACCAGGACCGGATGCGCAAGGTTCAGCACGGACGTACTGATTTCCCATATCAGCAGCACAGTCCACACAAATAGCATAACGTCCGCACAGCCGCTGGTATTTTCTCCGCCCCGCTTTCTGTACGAAAACAGGAACCAGCCTTCTATCACAGCAAGGGCTGCCGCCATGGAATGCCAGTCCCTGGTTGTCGTCCTCTGGTTCGGCACAAAAATCATCATGAAAATCAGGAAAAGCAAGACCCCGTGGGCAAGAAGGAAGCTCCTGGAAACTCTTTTCATATCTGGTCCTCTTTATAATACAATCCGGAAAGGCGCGCACGTATCCCGGCATACAGCGGCTGGCCCAGATACGCTTTTCGCGGACGGGGAAGTTCAATCGGGATTTCTGCTGAGACCCGGCCAGGCTCCATAAAGATCACCCGGTCCGCCAGCAGCAGCGCCTCGTCAATGTCGTGGGTGACAAAGACCACCGTTTTCCGCTTCCCTCCCCCGCTGTTCCAGAGGTCCTCCAAAAGCGCCTGCAGCCCGCCCCGCATTCTGGTATCCAGCGCACCAAAGGGCTCATCCAGCAGCAGGATGCCGGCGTCCATGGCAAAGGCGCGGGCAATCGCCGCCCTCTGCCGCATTCCGCCGGAGAGCTGGCAGGGATATTTCTCCATGTCCCGCGCCAAGCCTACCGCCGCCAAGCACGCCTCCGCCTTCTGCACCGCCTCTCTGCCTGTCAGTCCGCGGCTTGAGTGCTGGATACAAAAGGCCACATTTTTCCGGACGGTCATCCAGGGGAACAGCGAATAACTCTGAAAGACCACAGCGCAGTCGTCCACCGGCTCTTTCACCGGCACTCCATGGATGCGGACGCTGCCCCTTTCCGGAAGGCGCAGTCCGGCCAGCAGATGCAGCAGCGTACTCTTTCCGCAGCCGGACGGCCCCAGGAGACAGACAAACTCGCCGTCTCTTATGGTCAGCGACACGCCGCGCAGGGCGGAAAAACTCTGCGTCCTGTCCACATAGGAAAAGCTGACATCCTCCAACTGAATTTCCGCCACAGCTGTCCTCCTCTCCTGCCGGTCAGTTATGCGCCGAGAAATACTCCAGAAGCTCCTGCCACAGCATATTATTGGGTTCCCGCTCCTGCAAAATATCCAGCGCGTCTTTATATACATCGGTCACAACATAGTCATCCCAATCCACTTCCACTGTATCGCTGATCTCGCCCAGATTGGCCAGCGCCTCATAGAAATCCACACAGGCCCGCTTGTCCGGGTCCAGGGATACGCGCATTACAGTCGTATAGTCCTCTGTTCCGTACACCTGTGCCTGAAGAAAATCCCGGTCCTCTCCTGCATATGCCTCCAAAATGTCCAGCGTCTCCTCCATATGGTTCCGGTAGAAATCATACCCCCGGAGCGTAGCCGTCTCAAAGCGAACCAGGGCATCATATTCCTCCTCATAAGTCTTCTGATTACAGGTCTGGCGGCAGCAGGGATAGGTCTCCACGAAGTCCTTTACCGCCGCGACGACCTCCACCCCGTAATCCTCCGCGTAATATCCCAGGCAGGCGTTGGTAATGCAGAGGTCGTACTCTCCCTTCACGCAGCCTTCAATTGCAGTGTTGCTGTCCGCTGCATAGACAAAGGACACCTCAGCGCCGTCACCGGGAGCGCCGATGGTATACCCGTTATCCAGCAGGTAGTTTTTCAGTACCATCTGTCCAGTCTCCGGCATCTGACAGGCAATGGTGAGGCCCACAAGATCTTCCGCGCTCTGAATGTCATAGCCCCTTCCCTTCACCGCCATGATCTCAGAGCCCTCCGCAACAGTTCCGCCAAATACACGCAGCGTAGTGGTCCCCTGCGTGATAAAGGCAGCAGCGGCGGTGCTGCTGAACAGATACACATCCAGATCTCCTGTGGAGACCGACAGATATGCGTCGTTCATGCTGCTGACCTTTTCAAAGTTGACCGCAACGCCCTCTTCCTCGAAATAGCCAAGGACGTCAGCCACCAGCACGCCTACGGGCTTTATGGAATTCCCGAGAAGGCCCACATCCAACGTAACCGCCGCCGCATCCTGTGTTTCCGGTTCAGAGGCCCCATCGTCCTTAGGCGCGGCGCTGCACCCGGCACAGAGCAGGCAAACTGCCGTCAGCAGCGCCGCCCCTCGGATATTCTTTTTCTTCATATCCCAGCTTCCTCCCATTTCTTCTCGCTTTGCAGTTCTTCTACCATCCGGGCAATGGCGGCGGCATAGTCGTTCAGCGCCACTGCCCAGTTGTTCCGGCAGGCCCTTCCATGGTCTGTGATCTCATACATCCTCCTGGGGCGGCCGTCCCCCCGGTCTACTTCCCAGGTAGAGCGCAGCAGTCCGGCCTGCTCCATCTTTTTCAGGTAGCGGTATACACCGGTAGGGTCAGGCTGTGTCCCGGACCACATGGGGCCTTCCGCTACTGCCTGCACAATGGCAAGCCCGTGAAGCGGCTGACGGCTGACCGCCTGTAAGATGGCCGGTTGAAGCAGGCGGTCCAGATTCTTCCCCTTGCAGGGACAGTCCATGGTAAACAGCTCTTCTTCCAAATCCTGAATGCTCATCAGACAACCTCCTCTATTAGATTTAATCTAACCGCGTCTTAAAAACAAAACCGCTGGCGGCTTCTGCAAACTGAGCCGTTTTCAGCGGACTTCTGCCTACCAGCATTATAAGTCTTTCCTTTTTCGAACTGTTATGAATATTTTGTTATTTCTTGTCCAATCTTTTTTTGTTTCTGCCAGCAGGTTTTTTTAACAACAAAAGTGTTGCGCTGGATTTTCCGCCATGCTATAATCAGCTCAAATCAAATAAAAGCAGCCGGTGCCGTTCTTTCTCTCATGGAAAGGAACGGATAATAGGGAAACAGGTGAAAGGCCTGTACGATCTCGTCACTGTATGTAACGAGCACACGATCTTCGTCGGGAAACGACAGTCACTGATGGACAACATCGGGAAGGCGATCGGGTGTGATGAATTACGAGTCAGGAGACCTGCCGGCTGGCTGGTACAGGAATGCGGCTTTCGTGTTCCAGATCACGAGGAATTGATCGTACTGTCTGCCTTTGGGCGTTTTGTCTTCGTGGTCATCTTTTATTGGGATGGCCATGTTTTTTCTGCTGCGTGTTTCTGTACCTGACGGCATTGCTGATGTAAACATGGATCATACATCAGAGGGACAGCGTGGACGCTTGATTCCCAAAAATTGTTAGGAGGAACCGCATATGAAGATGACAAAATGGCTGACCGTGCTGGCTGTGCTGGCTATGCTGATAGCCCTGGCATCCGGATGCAGCAGTCAGCCCAGCAGCACGGACGAAACGCCGGCCACTGGCGCAGAGAACGGCAGACAGCCCGTGGAAGCAGAAGGAGGGAAAGAAAACATGGAAGATACAGAAGATTACACCACCGGAGACGCTTCTTTGGATAACCCCCGGAACCAAGACGGTATTGGAGAAACAGAGCTGCTGGTGGTCAGCTTTGGAACCAGCTACAACGACAACCGCCGCCTGACCATTGGGGCCATTGAGGAAGCTATGGAAGCCGCTTTCCCGGAGCTCTCCGTCCGCAGGGCCTTCACCAGTCAAATCATTATCGACCGTGTCAAAAACCGGGATGGCGAGGTCATCGACAACGTGGGCGAGGCGCTGGACCGAGCGGCTGCGAACGGCGTAAAAGCGCTGGTTGTACAGCCCACCCACCTCATGGACGGCCTTGAGTACAACGATTTGGTCAACGAAGTCGCGCAGTATTCCGACGCCTTTGCATCTATTTCCATCGGTGAACCTCTGCTGACCTCCGACGAGGATTTCCAGACGGTCGCCAAAGTGCTGGCGGACATCACCGCTTCCTATGACGATGGAAAGACCGCCATCTGCTTCATGGGCCACGGCACAGAGGCAGAATCCAACACCATCTACGCCAGAATGCAGCGAGTGCTGGCGGACAATGGATACTCAAACTATTTTATTGGTACGGTGGAGGCCGAACCCACTCTGGACGACGTCCTTGCATTGGTCCAGGCGGGCGATTACCAACGCGTCGTACTGGAGCCTATGATGATTGTAGCCGGTGACCACGCCAATAACGACATGGCTGGCGATGAGGAGGCCTCCTGGAAGAACGTCTTCGCATCTGCTGGCTACGAGGTGGAGTGCGTCCTGAAAGGGCTGGGCGAATTTGAGTCAATCCAAAATCTTCTGGTGGAGCACGCCCGGGCCGCCGCTGACGCTCTGAACTGACCTCCGTTTACCAGCTCTATAATAATTACATATTCACGCGAAAGGCCAAGAGGCTCTCTTTTGGTCTTTTGTGCATTCAGTAGGTGTGATGATGAAAAAAATACGTTTTGTATTCCTTTCGCTTATGACCGCTTCCATGCTGCTGGTTGCAGGCTGCGGCTCAGAAGCGTCCCTCGCGGCAGGCGAAACCGCTTCCATGAACGGGACCTCAAACGCTCATGTTGCCTCCTCGGACCAAATGGCCCCGGTAGAGGACGTTGCAGAAGATGGGATGACGCCTGTTTACGGCAGTTCCATCAAGGACGGCGTTTATTCAGTCGCAGTGGATTCCAGCTCCTCCATGTTCAACATCACTTCCTGCCAGCTTACAGCGGAAGGCGGCGAGCTGACAGCCGTGATGGAAATGGGCGGAAAGGGCTATTTGCGGGTCTTTCTGGGAACTGCCGAAGAAGCCGCCGCTGCCCCTGTGGAGGACGGTATCCCCTATTCTGAGACAGCCAGTGGTACCCACACCTTTTCGCTTCCGGTAGAGGCTCTGGTCTTGTGTATTCGCTGCGCCGCTTTCAGCAAGAACAAGGAGATGTGGTATGACCGGACGCTGGTGTTTCGTGCGGACTCCCTGCCTTTGGAGGCCTTTGCCGGGGGAACGCTTACTGCGGCGGACACGCTGGAGGATGGAAATTACACAGTCAGTATCCAATTGGAGGGCGGCTCTGGGCGGGCCAGCGTGGAATCCCCTGCGGCGCTCCGTGTGGAAAATGGCATGGCATACGCGGCCGTTATGTGGAGCAGTTCCAATTACGACTATATGCGGATTGGAGAAGAGAAGTATTTCCCTGTCAGCGCGGAAGGCAATTCCACATTTGAGATTCCGGTGAACGCCTTTGACTGGAAACTGACTGTCTATGCCAACACCACCGCTATGAGCACTCCCCATGAAATCGAATACACGCTGTATTTCGATTCCTCCACCATTGAGAAAGCAGAATGATGCGTTTAGGACGGGCCGCGCTTTTGGCTGTTTTCCTGCTCCTTCTATGCGGATGTACCCGGCAGAAGCCAGAGGAGGGCGGCGCAGACTGGGAATCCCTGGAATTTGAGCGCAGTCTGGAGCTTCTCTTCGCGAACCAATTTTCTGTGGACTACTACAGCGGCGGCTACAAAAAAATCACCATCAGGGACGGCGGCGAATACCTGGTCGTTCCAGAGGGTGCGCCTGTTCCGTCCAACCTGCCGGAAACCACCGCCGTTTTGCAGCAGCCTCTTGACAGCATCTATTTAGCCGCCACCTCCGCCATGGACCTCTTCCGGGAACTGGACGCCATCGACGCCATCTCCCTCTCTGGAACAGACGCTTCCGGCTGGTATATCCCGGAGGCTCGGGAAGCAATCGAAGCCGGGCGCATGACCTACGCCGGAAAATACAGCGCCCCAGATTATGAGCTTATCCTTGCCCATGGGTGCGATTTGGCCGTGGAGTCTACGATGATCTATCACACGCCTAAGGTAAAGGAACAGTTGGAACGTTCCGGCATCCCAGTTCTTGTGGAGCGTTCCAGCTATGAGGGCCACCCCTTGGGCCGGATGGAATGGCTCAAGCTATACGCCGCCCTTCTCAACAAGGAGGATGAAGCGGAAGCCTCCTTCTCCGGACAGATGGAAACGCTTTCCCCCATTCTGGAACGGGAAAACACTGGAAAGACCGTGGCATTTTTCTACATCACCTCTAATGGCGCGGTAAGCGTGCGTGTGCCGGAATCCATCTGGCTTGCCGGAGGCGTGTACATTCTCCAGGATCTCCCCTTTGACGGAAGCGCAAAGTCCACCATGAATATACAAATGGAAACGTTCTACGAGGCCGCACGGGATGCGGACATCCTGATTTACAACAGCACCATCGACGGGGAACTTCAGACTATGAAACAGCTTTTGGATAAGGGCGGCCTTTTGCAGAATTTCAAGGCCGTTCAAACCGGGAACGTCTGGTGTACCGGAAAAAACATGTTTCAGGAAAGCCTGGGACTGGGCAGCTTGATCGGAGACCTTCACGCGATTTTGACGGCGGACACTCCAGACGGACTGAACCTGACTTATCTGCACCGGCTCAGTTGAGGGAGGTCGTGATGAAAAAAAACCGCTCCCGCTATATCGCCTCTTTTGCCCTGCTGACGGCGCTGCTGCTGATTCTGACTATCTGGAACGTGAATGCAGGCAGCGTTTCCCTTCCAGCTCAGGACATCTTCCGCATCCTGACCAGCCCGCCGGACGGAAGCACGGATTATGGCATTATATGGGGCTTCCGCCTCCCCCGCATCCTTGCCGCTGTTATCCTGGGCGGGGCGCTGTCTGTCTCCGGTTTTCTGCTCCAAACCTTTTTCGCCAATCCCATTGCGGGTCCCTTTGTGCTGGGCGTTTCCTCCGGCGCAAAGCTGCTGGTGTCTCTGGTAATGATTTTTCTTTTGAGCCAGGGAAGGACCTCCAGCTCTCTGGTGCTGATCTCCGCGGCATTTTCTGGGGCGATGCTCTCTATGGGGTTCATTCTGCTCATTTCCCAGCGGGTGAAAAAGATGTCTATGCTGGTCGTCTGCGGCGTCATGATTGGGTATATCTGTTCAGCCATTACCGATTTTGCGGTCACCTTTGCGGAGGATTCCAACATCGTGAATCTCCACAACTGGTCCATGGGCAGCTTCTCCGGCATCTACTGGGACAGTGTGGCGGTCATGGCGGCAGTCGTGGGCAGCGCACTGTTTCTGACCTTTTTGCTCTCCAAGCCGATTGGCGCCTATCAAATGGGGGAATCGTATGCGCAGAACATGGGCGTAAACATCCGCCGGTTCCGGGTCTCGCTGATCCTGCTCTCCAGCATCCTCTCCGCCTGCGTAACTGCCTTTGCCGGGCCGGTCTCCTTTGTGGGCATCGCAGTCCCGCATTTGATAAAGAGCCTCTTCGCTACTGCTAAGCCTATCTTGATGATTCCAGCCTGCTTTCTGGGGGGCGCGGTGTTCTGCCTGTTCTGCGACCTAATCGCCCGGACAGTCTTCGCCCCCACCGATATGAGCATCAGCTCCGTCACTGCGATTTTCGGCGCGCCAGTGGTCATTTTCATGATGGCCTCCCGGCGGTCAGGCGCAGCGGAATAAAGAGGGGGTGCCAAATGCCTGACGCTTATCTGTATACGGACCATATGACCGTGGGCTACGGGGCCGCCCGCTCATTCGGGATATCTGCCTTCAGCTTCGCCGGGGGGAAATTATGACGCTGATTGGTCCCAACGGCTCTGGAAAGTCCACCATCCTCAAGAGCCTTATCCGCCAGCTCCGTCTGTTAGGCGGCGCCGTGTATCTGGACGGCCGTGCCATGGACCGGATGACTGCTGCTGATATCGCCAAGCGGCTTTCCATCCTGATGACGGAACGGGTGCGGCCTGAGCGGATGACCTGCTGGGACGTTGTCAGCACAGGCCGCTATCCATATACCGGGCGGCTGGGCATTCTGTCAGAAGAGGACCGGGGAAAAGTCCGGGAATCCCTGGAGCTGGTCCATGGGGCAGAGCTTGCTGGCCAGGACTTCTCCGCTGTCAGCGACGGTCAGAGGCAGCGTGTCCTTCTGGCCCGCGCCCTCTGCCAAGAACCGGAAATCCTTGTGTTGGACGAGCCGACCTCCTTTTTAGACATCCGCTACAAGGTGGAGCTTCTGACCATCCTGAAGGACATGGTACGCAACCGGCAGTTAGCGGTGGTCATGTCCCTTCACGAGCTGGACCTTGCGCAGAAAATCTCTGATTGGGTGGTCTGCGTCCATCACAACACTGTTGAACGGTTTGGTCCGCCGGAAGAAATTTTTACTTCCAGCTACATCATGCAGCTTTTCGGCGCGTCTAAAGGAAGCTATAACGCAGATTTCGGCTGTCTGGAGCTGGAGCCGGTCCGGGGGAGGCCAGAGGTGTTCGTAATCGGCGGCGGGGGAAGCGGCATCCCGGTTTACCGGCATCTCCAGAGGCGGGGGGTCCCTTTTGCGGCGGGGGTCCTTCATGAGAACGACCTGGACTACCCGGCAGCAAGGAGCCTGGCGGTGAAAATCATCTCCGAACGGGCCTATGAGCCAATTGGAAACGCGGC
>CAOJHG010000045.1 GCA_948435975.1 uncultured Oscillibacter sp.
GTAACACCTACGGCGTAGTCCGCGTCGTAGCCCTTCTTCTTCATAGCGGGAATCAGCATCCCGCCGATGGCCGCGCAGGAGGCGGCGGAAGACCCGGACATGCTGGCAAAGAGCATGCTGGCGAGGATCGTCACATGCCCCAGACTGCCGGTGATGTGTCCCACCAGCTTGCTGCTCAGCTCCACGATGCGCTTTGTAATACCGCCTCCGTTCATCAGGGACCCGGCCAGCATGAAAAGCGGGATTGCCAGGGTGGTAAAGCTGTCCATAGTCGTCCACATTTTCTGAGCCAGAACCAGAAGGGAGAGGTTATTGCTGCCCATCAAGTAGGCAATAGTTCCCACTCCGGTGCCAAAAGCAATGGGCACACCCAGAATCAGCAGGCCCAGAAAGAGCAGAATCATAATCACGACCATGTCTCATCCCTCCTTCGTGTCCGGCGCATAGGTCACGGTGAAATCGTAGATCATCATGCGGATGAAGTTAATGATCATCAGGACCGCGCTGACGGGAATGAGCAGATAAATTTTGCTCATAGGGAGCTGGAGGGCTGAGGAGAGCTGCGTGGCGTTGGCCTGAGAATAGAGCACGCCGCCATAGGCCAGGCAGGCACAGAAGAAGATGCACATCAGGTAGGAAAATGCGCTTAGGAAGCGCACGATGGATTTGGGCAGATTCTGAGTGAGAATGTCAATAGAGACGTGACGGCGGCTCATGATGCACATGGCGGACGCCAGGAAGCAGCAGACCATGAAGAAAATGCGGCACAGCTCCGAGGCCCAGGGCAGGGAGCTTTTGAAGATGTAGCGGCCCAGCACGTCAGTGAAGCACAGCAGCGTGAAAGCGCAAAACAGCACAGCCACCAGCCCCTTCAGCGCCAGATCGTACCATTTGAAGAAGGTCTTCATTGAAACGGGTCCTCCTTTATATTTGTGGGAAACAGCGTGAGAGGGGCACAGAACGCGCCCCTCCTGCCCAGCGCTCAGGCCAAAGATTCGATAAAATCCAGAGTGCTTTGATCGCCGTACTCGGAGATGTAATCCAAAGTCACGCTATGGAGCGTTTCCCGGATTTCCGCACGCTCCTCCGGCGTCACGTAGTAGAAGGTGCAGCCGCCCTCTTCCAGAGTGGTCATAATGCCCTCCATGATTTCGAAATACTCTTCCCGGGCCTCGGCACAGGCATCCAGACACGCCTGGTCAAATACGGCCTTCTGACTGTCAGTCATGGACTGATAGCGGGCCTCATTGATGATGGGGGCAGCGAAGGAGAAGGCGTGGTTATCCATAAAAACATAGGGGGCCTGCTCGTAGAGCTTGTTGGTGGCATACACGTCCAGCTGCTGTTCCACTACGTCGCACACGCCGGTGGAGAGGGCGGAGTAGATTTCGCTCATGTCAATGTATACGGGATTGGCGCCCAGAGCCGTGAAGGAGTTGACGAACAAGGGCACCTCGGCGATGCGGAGCTTCTTACCAGCCAGGTCGTCGATGCTCTTCATCTCGGTGGTAGAGAACAGGGCACGCCAGGAGGCGTAGTACATATCCGTGCAGCGGAGGTTGGCGAGGTCAATGATATCCTGCTTCACATTCTGGCCCAGCTCACTGTTCCAGGTGGCATAGCAATGGTCCTCGCTCTCATAGCTGTAGAGCCAGGAGATGGTGCACAGGGAGGGGGCGGAGCTCTCCAGGGAGCCGATGGTGGTAAAGACCATGTCGATGGAACCGGCCTTGACCGCCTGGATGGTATCGGAGAGTCCGCCTAGCTGGGCGTTGGTGTAGACATCAGCGGTGATATTGCCGCCAGAGAGTTTGTTGAGCTTATCGGCCAGCTTAAAGGCGACAATGCTGTCAATTGCGTCGTCGGCGGCACAGGTCGCAAGGGTCAGGGTGATGGGGTCGCCGTCAATGTCCGCGCTGCCGGAGGAACCGGAATCGGCGGAGCCGGAGGAAGAAGCGCCGGAATCGCCGCCAGAGCCGCTGGAGGCCCCGGAGCCACCGCCGCAGGCGGCCAGGGACAGGACCAGTGCAAGAGCCAGAATCAGGGCAGACAGTCTTTTCTTCATGATACATTACTCCTTTTCATTTTCCCTTTGTTTCTATCAGGAACCACGTTTTGTGGTGTCACTGCGGACTCAGTCGCCATCGGCAATCATTTTATGGAAGCCATCCAGCACCCCTTGGAGATAGCTTTTCCATTCTGCCGGGTCAATAAAGGGATTGGGTGCGTTCAGGTCCTCCAGATGCCGTTGATGCTTTTCAAAGGTGTGGTTCTGGTTCGGGTGGTTCCCCAGGACGATGTCTACAGGACGGTCCAGCACCTTTACAAGCCCGGTCTCAAAGGCGGCGCGGCTCTTCCCCATATCCTCCCCTTCAGCGGCATAGCGCCGAAAATGCTCCCGGCAGAGGGTATTCAAGCCAGCGCCTCCATGCATGGCGGCGGTGTAGGTCTTCCCTTGGTGCTCCGTTTGGAAGAAGATGCTCAGCACGCCGGGGCTATGGCCGGGGGTCAGAACAAACTCCAGGGTCGTGTTTCCCAGGGTGAGGGATTCACCGTCCCGTATGGGGATGTCGGGCTGGAAGAGGGAACTGTAGGGGAATTCCTGGTCGGCGTCGAAACTGAGGACGGGGTGGTCTCGGAACATGGCGGCGTCGGCCTCGTGGAGAACGGTTTGTGCTCCCGAGAGGCTTTTCAGAAGGTTCGTGCCGCCAATGTGGTCTACGTGCCCGTGGGAGTGGATGATGTAGCGGATGTCCTCCGGGCGGAAGCCTGCCTCCCAAATGGATTGGATCAGAAGGGAACGGGTCTGGGGGAAGCCGGTGTCCAGAAGAATGAGGCCGCTTCCGGTGTCGATGATGTGGGAGCTGACCAGGGCATTGCCCACATATGTAATATGATCCGTGAGGGGGAAGGGCTGTTTCCGGAGTCCAGCGAGGTTCCGGAAAGCCGGAGCAAAGGTAGAGGCGTCGACGATATACTGCAAGAAACTCACATCCTTCCAACAGCGTCCGGGAATTGGGCAGATCAAACAATTTATCGCGGGCCGGACGGTTTTCCTGTGAGCATTTTATGAAAAATCCGGCGGTTTGTAAATTTCTAAAATGTTAGAAGCGTAGCCCCTTTTTTGGCAGAACCAAAAAAAGGATTACGCACCCAAAAAATTATTCATTTATTTTTCCCCAAAAGACCAGGGCCGCTTTCGGACTTGTAATGTTTTGGCTGTTGTGGTAGACTGGAGGAGAAAACCTGATCGGAATTCTGGCTATTTCGCCGAACCCCACTTGGCTGGAGGGCGCCCTATGAAACGCTTCTTATCCCTTGTGAACGCGAAAAGACGCAATGCCACCTTCACAAAGCTCATTCAAAATCTCTTTCTCACCCTGATTCTTGTCACCGTTCTGTGCGGACTTCTGGTCCTTTTCATCCTTGTCCAGCAAAGCGAACAGGAGCTTGAGGAAGCCCGCCTCCTGGAGGCGGATCAGGCCGTGGGCCAGATTGACAACCGCATTCTCGCGGTGCGGGATATCTTGCTCCGCCTCAGTGGGGACAGCCGCATCATCTATGCCGCTATGGTCCCCGGAGACCTTACCCCCACCGCAGATTATAACTGCGCTTCTGCCCTTAATGAGCACCTGGCGGACAGCGCTTGCATCCGCGATCTCTATCTCTATGTTCCGGGAGCTGGTGTGGTCTGCTCCGCCAATTCCGGGACCACCGTTCTCTCCCGCTCCGGCGCGCAGAAAATTCTGGAGCAGCATACGGCGCGGCCAGTACGCTATCACAAGGGAGAACTGACCTGGATTTCCCTGGAGCGGGCAGAGGGAAAGGTGTATCTGCTCTGCGATTTTCTCTATTCTTTGAACCGGCCCGCCGGAGTTTTGGCGGCAGAGCTGCTCCCCACCACATTTTCATGCTCTTCGGCCGGACTGGCGGATGGATGCTACTGTGAACTGCTGCTTTCCAGCGGTGAGCAGATCTTCCGCAGCAGTTCGGAAAAGCCCGACGGACTGACGGCGGTTTCCCGCCAGTCCGGACAGTTCGACTACCGGCTGGACTATTACACCCAAACGCCCACCGTACTGGCAACCGTCACCCGGGTGATGAAGTTCATCCTGCCCCTGTGGATTCTCGTGGCCGCCTTCGACATGCTGCTGGCCTTTGACGTAGCCCATGCGCTGTACGCGCCTATGGGAAAGCTGGTGCGCACAGTTCAGGAGAAGTGTTTTTTGCCCAAGGAGGCTCTGGAAAGCGGCGACGCGTATCAGCTTGTAACCCGCGCCTTGGAGAACAGCCGGAACCGGGAACAGGCCCTTTCCGCCGCCATGCAGGCATGTCTGCCCCACATCCTTGAAAGCGTATGCCAGCACCTGCTGGGGGGCCGGGACGTGGACGCAGATAAGCTCCAGGCCGCCATGGTTTTGGATGGTCCGGACCATGTCCTCCGGGATGGAAAAAGCCTTATAGTGTTCGCGCTCCTGCGCCCGGACGGCCAAACTCCAGGCGCCATTGAAAGCGAACTGATCCTTTTGTCCCTTCAGGAGGGTGCAGAGCGGCTTCGCGGGAAAGAAAATCTGCTTCCGCTGATTCTCCCCCGGCTGGACCACCGCTATGTGCTTCTGGGCGCCTGGGAGAACGGAGCGGAGGACCTTCCGGAGGATGTCCGGAACCTTCTGGAGGGCATCGCAAACAAAAACGGCCTGCATCTTGAAACCAGTAGCCTTTTTCCTCTCCCGCTGCTTCAGGACCTTCAGCCTGCCTTTCAGGAGGCGTCCCGGCAGCTGGAGCGCCAAATCTATTATCTGCGCCCCGACGACGGAAGGCCGTCTTCAGAACTGGAAGAGGGAACGCTGGTTTCCAGCACGGTGGAGGCTATCGTCCGGGAGTACCGGAGCTATGTAGATGCCTCAGAGTCGGAGAAGGCTGTAGCGGCCGTGGAGAAGGGGCTGGAAACGCTGCTTTCCGATGCTTCCGCCTCCTCCGGGCCGGATCAGAATCTGGCTGCGTTGCAGAATGAATTGATGGCCTTTCTGATTACCAGAGATGTGGATGTGCGGACTTTGCGGCAGCTTCCTTTGAAAGGGGCGCCGCCGGACTGCCGCGCATTTCTGGACGGCCTGCGGACTGTGACTGAATCCCTGACCAGAAATAAAGTCCATGTGGCCGCAGTACGGATGCAGGAACTGGTTCAGGAATATTACACAGATAGTACGCTGTCCTTGGGCTGGGTGGCAGACAGGCTGGATATGAACCAGTCCTATCTTAGCGCCTTGTTTACCCGGGAATGGGGCGAGGGCTTCTTGGATTACCTGAACGACTATCGGGTGGAGAAGGCAAAGGATATGCTGGAGTGTACGGAGACGCTGGTGAAGGAAGTGGGATTCAGGGTGGGCTTCAGCTCCGCACAAAGCTTTAACCGGGTCTTCAAGCGCTATACCGGTATGACGCCGGGACAGTATCAGCGTTCCTGCGGAAAGGGAGGGTGAGAAATGCGAAAGCGTTTTACGCTGCTGGGGATGATCGCTGTTTTGGTTCTGCTGATGGGGGCCGCGCTCTTCTGGAGCATGAAGGATCGGCCTGCGCCTGCAGTTCAGACGGCCCTGCCGGAAGAGGCGTCTGCGGAGGAGCGGCCTGTGGTGCTGAAACTGTTTTCCCCCTATTCTCCCGGCTCTTTCCCCTCCCATATGTTAAAGGTATTCTGCGACAGTGTATACAGCATGTCAGACAACACCCTGGTAGTCCAGCTCTATGAGGGCGGAGCCTTCCGGGAGGAGCGGAACAATCTGCAGGCCCTGAAGAGCGGCACTCTGGAGATGTGTGCGGTGTCCTGTGAGTGTCTGCCTCAGCTTGTGCCGGAGTCCGCACCGCTGTTTACGCTGTTCCGTTGTTCCACCCAAGAGGAGGCGATGACGCTCCTGGAGGGGGAGGAGGCTCAGGCTGTTTACAGCCGGATGGAAGACATGGGAATTATGCGCCTGGGCAGCTTTTGGAACGGCTTTCACTGGCTATGGACTGCGGAGCCCCTTTCCGGCGTACAGGATTTTAAAACGCTGCGTCTTGGGATTCCGGACGTGAGGATGCTGCAAAGCGGCTTTCAGAATCTGACGGACGCCCTCGTAGTCACTAACAGCGGCAGCCTTCCCTTGGGCCTCCAGTCCGGCTCCATCAACGCCTGTGAGCAGAATCTGACAGAGGCCATGCAGCAGGGCGTCAGTCAGTTTGCCCCCTATTGCCTGGAACTGAACCACGCCTACTCCGCCATCAGCCTCCTGGTGACAAGGCGTGCCTGGGATGCCCTGACGTCGGAGGAACAAACCGTACTCCAGAATTGTGTTATTCATATTTTGGATTACTCCGCGGAGCAATACCAGCGCTTCCTTCCGCTGTGGAAGAATAAAATGAGTGTATACAACCACGTGGAGTTCTATCATCTCCCGGCGGTCCAGCAGGCGGAGCTGGAGCAACGGATGCGGGAACAGTCGATGTCATATGTGGAGGAATTGCTTGCGGCGGAGTGATGCCGCCGCACCTGGGGAGAAGAGATGGGAGGCTGTGTGAATTTGAGTAAATGGTTTCTGAGAGCATTCCTATAGAACGTGAAGAAAGGGATGGTATTGGAAAAGTAAAATCTCCCAATCTAAGATGGGAAAGGAGCTGTAAACTCTGGCCCATCAAAAAGAGAAGGAGATTTTGCAGTATGAAAAAGAAAAACCAGTTGAATCAGAAGATAGAAGCAGTGGGAGCGATTTGTAGACTGCCGGGGCGTGGAGTGCGGGAAAGCAATGTATTTTCGCAACGACAGGGCTGGCTTTGAGGCTATTTTAACAAGGATACGGCAGATAAGCAAGGAAAACTCATTTGCAGATGTGATTGTGGGGATGGAACCAACAGGCCGCTATTGGAAAGCGCTGGCGAACTATCTGATGAAGCAGGAAAGCATCCACGTTGTTCTGGTCAACCCGTATCACACAAAAAAGGCAAAGGAGCTGGATGACAACAGCCAAACGAAGTTAGACAAAAAAGACGCGCTGACGATAGCGAGGCTGGTGAAAGATGGAAGATACTCCGAAGTGTACCTGCCCCATGATGTCTACGCTGATTTGCGTGTGCTGACAATAGCCCAGAACAGCGTCAACCAAAAAACGCCCTTGAAAATACGATCCTCGCTGTGATGGATGAATATTTTCCTGAGTTTACGAAGGTATTCAAACATCCCTTCAAAGAGAAAGCGGCCATGTAGGTACTGAAATCCTGCCCATTCCCCAAGTGCATTCTGTAATTGGGAACAGCGGAAATCCTGGTGGAGATCAAAAAGGTGGTAAAGAAAAGTGTGGGCATGAAGCGAGTCCAGCTGCTGGTGGACGCCGCCCGAGTTTCTGTGGGCGTGGACTATGGTATAGATTCGGCCCAATGTAAAATCCGGCTGCTCCTGGAGTCGTTAGAGCTTGCCAACCATTAGTTGACTCAAATCGAAGCGGAAATGGCGGCAGCCTTACAAAAGACTGGTATGGCGGAATATTTGTTGAGCATCATGGGCATCTCTGGCGGTGTGCCTGGGGGAATTCGGCGATCCGTTACGCTTTGATCATTCATGGCAGTTGAGCCGTACGGCCGGATACAACCTGGTGGAGGACAGTTCCAACAAAAATAAAAGTGGGGCCTGTATCTTCAAATGGTAGCATAAAGCCGTTTTGCTCCGCTATCATATCGCAGGTATAGGCACAGGGTTAGGGAGAATTCCTCCGTTTGCCCTCTGAAGCTGCATACGAGCATAATTCCGCTCTGTGCTTTTATCCATATATGCTGAATGAAGGAATGGGAGGACTTTGACTCTCTAAGTGCTGATAGGGTCAGCATTTGGATATCCCGCCTGCGATCCTGAGTGGTGTGTAACCCTTTGCTAGATGGTGTCGTCAAAAAGAATGTAATATAATAGACCTCAAAACAGAGGGGGGGTGGGAAAATGGCAGGAGAACAACATCGAGATGACATAAGCGACAGAGCATGGGAGAAAATCAAGCCATACACCATAGGCGAAAAGGGGATGCGAGGAGGCGATGCCCGAGATACCCGGCAATTTATCAATGGTGTATTCTGGATTCTGCGGACTGGAGCACCTTGACGGGATTCGCCGGAATCGTATGGAAACTGGAAGAATGTACACCGTCGGTTCTGCCGGTGGCGTGACAAGGGAAGCTGGGAAAGAATATTAAAAGCTTTGGTGAACGGTACAGACTATGAGTGGCTGATGATCGACGCCAGCCATGTCAAGGTGCATCCTGATGCTGCTGGCGCACAGGGCGGGAATCAGGCGAGGGGCCGCACAAAAAAAGGGGGCAACTCCAAGATACATCTGGCCGTGGATGCGCATGGTATGCCGGTGCGATTTTTTATCACTTCTGGCACCACAGCGGATTGTACAATTGCAGCGCAGTTGATTGAAGGTTTCCAAGCGGAATACCTACTGGCTATGATACGGACGCAATTCTTCTTAAGGCTGCCGGCGAGGGAATGACACCAGTTATTCCGCCAAGAAAAAACAGAAAACACCTACGGGAATACGACAAATATCTTTACAGGCTTCGCCGTCTGGTTGAAAACGCCTTTTTACTTCTCAAACGATGACGTAGCATTGCACCACGCTACGCAAAAAACGTCGCTTCCTTCGCTGCCGTTGTCCAAATCCGTTGTATTGCTATTTGGCTCCTTGTTTATTGACGACACTGTCTAGGAAAAGCAGAGGAAGTGTGGTAAAATAGGGAGTATGGAGTATATAGACTTAAGGAAAGTAGGGAGAGAAGGACTCAAGGAGATACGCAGACGGTTGTATGGCTCAAGAAATTGGGGAAAAGAAATTGAGGAATCGCTGATTAAATCCCTAAAGTGCATCCCCGTTAAGGACAAAATGAAAGTGTACCATAGCAGGAGAAAGAGGGTTAGCATTAAGGGAAGTCTTTGAATTTTCCGGCTTCTACATCAATGTGGAGTGTTGGAGCAAAAGCGCCATTCTCCACGACGGAAATTGCGGCAGTAGTGTCAATGTATTGGCCAGAAACTGTTTCATAGATTTCAATTTGAACCTTATCACTCTTATCGTAGGACATTAACAGGTTGATTAAATCGTCGGCTTTCATCACATGGACCTCCTATAGGATAAATTTGATTCAGGATGGCGCTCAAAGGAACTATGATGGTTGCTGTCTCAAATTGCCACTGATTTTACAACGAATATGGGGCATCTTATTTTAGGGGTGCTATTATGTGCAAAGTTACAATATTTTCTGCCGGGATCATGGCCGCCGCAACCGTTTTGCTGTCAACAGGCGCTGCGACAGGGCAACTGCCGTAGGAACGATCCAATACTGGGGATCAGGTCATTTTGCGGCTTTTGTATCGGCCAACTGCTGCGGCTAGTGAGGAATACCATGGTGAACACAAGCAATATTGGCAGCAGGAAGTCCTCAATGTCCAAAAAGTCCCAGAATCGCCGTACTATGAGGTTATTATACAGGTAGAAACTTTTCATGGCGCTCATAATCCGCCATATGGCCTTGAAACGATGACCTTCTATATTGGCACCCTTGATAACGTTCAGTTGGTCAACTTTGACCACCAAGCTGAGGAGGACTAAACAAACTCAATTCATCCTGCTGGGGAGTGGATAAATACCTGTAGTAAGGGCATCGGCAAGCTGTTTCTTGAAGTGATCAACCGCTGCCTGGAACGGGCTGGGCGGATGATGCGGGGCGGCAGCATCGTAG
>CAOJHG010000046.1 GCA_948435975.1 uncultured Oscillibacter sp.
CTTGGCGTACCGGGCGGCATAGCCGGTTTTGATCTTGGGCTCCGGGCAGACCCACTTGGCTTTCCGGGCCTCCAGAACGGCGCTGTCCACCTCCAGGGTGATGGAGCAGCGGGGAATGTCAATGGAGATGGTGTCCCCCTCCTCCACCAGGGCAATGGGACCGCCCTGGGCCGCCTCGGGGCAGGCGTGGCCAATGGAGGCGCCCCGGGTTGCGCCGGAGAAGCGCCCGTCGGTGATGAGGGCCACGCTCTCGCCCAGGCCCATGCCGCAGATGGCGGAGGTGGGATTCAGCATTTCCCGCATACCGGGGCCGCCCTTGGGACCCTCGTAGCGGATGACCACCACGTCCCCGGCCACGATTTTCCCGGCGTAGATGGCCTCAATGGCGTCATCCTCGCAGTCGAAAACACGGGCGGGCCCCTCGTGAACCATCATTTCCGGAGCCACAGCGGACTGCTTCACCACGCAGCCGTCGGGAGCCAGGTTGCCCTTCAGCACGGCGATGCCCCCAGTCTTGGTAAAGGGGTTGTCCATAGGGCGGATGATTTCGGGGTCCCGGTTCACCGCGCCTGCCAGATTTTCCGCGATGGTTTTACCAGTGCAGGTGATGCCGCTGGTGTCCAGAAGGCCAGCCTCCGCAAGCTGGGCCATGACCGCATAGACGCCGCCGGCCCGCTCCAGGTCCTCCATGTAGGTGCCGCCAGCCGGGGCCAGGTGGCAGAGGTTGGGGGTTTTCTGGCTGATCTCGTTGGCCATGTCGAAATTCAGCTCGATGCCGCATTCGTGGGCAATGGCGGGGAGATGGAGCATGGTGTTGGTGGAGCACCCCAGGGCCATATCCACAGTCTCAGCGTTATGGAAAGCGGCCTCCGTCATGATATCCCGGGGGCAGATGTTCTTCGCCACCAGCTCCATAATCTGCATCCCGGCGTGCTTTGCCAGACGCAGGCGGGCGGACCAGACGGCAGGGATAGTGCCGTTTCCCCGGAGCGCCATGCCGACAGCCTCAGTCAAGCAGTTCATAGAGTTGGCGGTATACATGCCGGAGCAGGAACCGCAGGTGGGGCAGGCGTTGTTCTCGTAATCCTCCAGGCCCTCGCCGTCCAGCTTCTTGGCGTAGTATGCGCCCACTGCTTCAAACATGTGGCTGAGGCAGGTGCGGCTTCCGTCTTGCAGAGTGCCCGCCAGCATGGGACCGCCGGAGACGAAGATGGTGGGAATATTCACCCGGGCGGCGGCCATCAGGAGGCCGGGAACGTTCTTATCACAGTTGGGGATCATCACCAGGCCGTCGAATTGATGGGCCATGGCCATTGCCTCGGTAGAGTCGGCAATCAGGTCCCGGGTAACGAGGGAATACTTCATGCCAACGTGACCCATAGCGATACCGTCACACACGGCAATGGCGGGGAATTCCACCGGGGTGCCTCCGGCGGCGCGGACGCCAGCTTTGACGGCTTCGGCGATTTTATCCAAGTTCATATGGCCGGGGACGATTTCATTATAGGAACACACCACGCCGATCAAGGGCCGTTCCAGCTCCTCCTTGGTATAGCCCAGAGCGTACAGCAGAGAACGGTTCGGCGCGGCGGGAACGCCTTTCTTGATTACGTCAGATCGCATGGGAAATGACCTCCTTTTTCTTGTTAAAGCACATTCTATAGTAAACGCTTCAACTCCGCGTGTCAAGTTCTTCATTCCTGCATATACAGAGAATTTCCCCTTGATTTACCGCGTCTCTTTGCCATCCTGCCGCCTGTTCCGCGGTTGAAATCCGCTTTCCAAACTGCTATAATCCTCTTAGCTTCGCAAAATTTTCTTTCGGGAGGCGCCGCCTGTGATTACGCTCCATCTGAACGACCAAATCATCAAGAGTCTCAGCCGTCCCGAGCTGCAAATCCTTCAATACGCCTACGAGAACACCGAAACGGTCCTGGACATGAGTATCCAGCAGCTCTCTTCCCAGGTTGCCTACTCTCCCGCCACCGTCCTGCGCTTCTGCAAAAAATTGGGCTACTCCGGTTTCGCGGAATTCAAGTACGCGCTTCGAGCCGAGCTGCGGGAAAAGGGCAGAAACGTCTCCACGCAGAGCAGCCAGACCTTCACCACCGGCATGATGATCGACACTCTCAGTTCCAACATCCAAGCCACCTCCACCCTCATCCGCGAGGAACAGCTCAACCAGGCTTTCCACTACCTGGACAGCGGCTGTCCAATCTATCTCTGGCGTCCAGGCGGCCTTACCGCTGTCGTGGTGGAGTATTTTGAAAAGCTGCTCCTCTCCATCGGACGGCAGGAGGTCTACATGATTGAGTCCGAGAAAATGTGCGAACACATCCTGCGAAGCCGTCCTCAGAAATGCCTGCTCATCCTCATCAGCACCTCCGGCAAATTCGCCCCCACCATCCGCCTTGGAAAAATCGCTCAGGTCAACAGCATCCCGATTCTCTCCATCACCCCCTATGCCAACAACGAGGTAGCGGCCTTGGCTGACGTCAACTTCCGCTTTTTCACCGACCAGCGGGAAAACCTGGGGGCGGAATTCACCTCCCGCCTGCCCATCTTCTTTGTCATCAATACCATCGTTCAATGCTATCTCCGCTACTGTCAGACAGAGAGCCGCATTGAGAAAGGAGGCGGCCATGATCCCGCTCTTTGAAAAAGCCCGCGCCCTCCCGTTGACGGAGACTGAGACCGCCATCCTTGCTTATTTCGAGGCCAACGCTTCCTCCATCATCCATAAGAACCTTCAGGACCTCTGCGCCCAGCTCTATACCTCCAACGCCACCATTGTCCGTTTCTGCCAGAAGCTGGGACTCAGCGGCTACAACGATTTCAAATACCAGCTCCGCAGGGAACTCCGCCAAAGCGCCGCTCCCGCTTTCTATTCCGACGAGTACATCAGCCGCGAAATGGCCCGGTTCAAGGACACCATTGCCGCCCTGGACATCCGCCAACTGGAGGAGATTACAGAGCTTCTGACATCCGGCAGGCCCCTCTATATCTACGGCACCAATCTCAGCGCACTCCCTGCCCGGTATCTGCAAATCGTCCTGAACGCACTGGACTATCCTTCCATTCTGATTGAGTGGAAGAACCTCCTGAACGGGCTGATCCACAACATGCACGACGACGCCATCCTCCTTCTCATCAGCGCCAAGGGTCAAGCCGGAAATTATCTTCTTCCGTTCCAAACAGCCAGGGAGCGGGGCCTCACCACCATCCTCCTCACCTGCGAACGGACCTCCCCGCTGATTCCCTACAGCACCATCACCGTCTGCACCAACGACGCCAGCGAGGAATTTCACCACACCGACGTCAACCCCCGCCTGGGCTTTTTCACCGTTATTCAAATCATCATCGAATTGACCGCCCGAAAAAAGAGGGACCTATAAAGCGAAAGCGGACTCCCCAAGCCGAGGAGCCCGCTTTCATTTTTACTTCAGGCGTCAGATCACGCGCTGCTTGCAGGTCAGCCCAGCTTCGCAACTGTGGTCCTGCCAGCCTGCGCGGTGATTCCGGTGACATACTCCGCAGGCAGCTCCTCGTCGCCTTCCAGAACAATCATCATCACATCCGAGCACAGGCCCTTGGACTCAATGAGCGTTCTGGAGAATTTGAGGATAGGCTCTCCGGCCTTCACTTTGTCGCCCTCCTTCTTCAGAAGCGTGAAGCCCTGGCCGTTCATGCCCACGGTGTCTACGCCGACATGAATCAACAGCTCTACGCCGGTAACGCTGTCCAGGCCGACGGCGTGCTTATTGTCCTCAGAGGCATGGGTAATGGTGCCGTCACAGGGTGCAACGATAACATCCTCCGTGGGCTGAATCACTACGCCGTCTCCCAGAATGCCGTTGGCAAAGTTCTCGTCCTTGGCTTCGCTCATAGGCAGGACCCTGCCGCCCACAGGAGCTGTCAACTGGGTCTTCTGAATCTTGGCGGACCTTGCGGCAGGAGCGGATTCCTCCAGGGCCGAGCCTTTCGTGGAAGCCAGGAACGCCTCCATAGCGCCCTTGCCCGCTTTCAGACACTCCCGCACGTTAGGGGCAATGCTTTCCACCTTGGGGCCGTAGACCACCTGGATATGCTTTTCGCTGGGCCGGATAAAGCCGTTGGAGCCGGTCTTCTTCAGGATGTCCTCCCGAACCAAAGAGGGGTCTGCCAGGTCTACGCGGAGGCGGGTCAGGCAGTTGTTGACCTCTATGATGTTGTCAATGCCGCCCAAACCCTCAATGATGCGGTAGGCTTTCATTTTCTGCTGCTGGTCCATGTTCAGCGTAGAGGCATCTTCATCACTGTCGTCCTCAGCCACCTCAATGGAGAGGTTTTTCTTGGTCAGATACCATTTGAATACATTATAGTAGATGATGGCGAAGGGAATGCCCACAATGATGACCCAATACCAGTGGGAGCCGGGCTGGAAAACGCCCCAGATGCAATAGTCGATAAGGCCGCCGCCGGTGTTGCCGATAATGACGTTCAGCGCCGCCATGGAAGCGAAGGAGATACCGCCCATCACTGCGTGGAACACGAAGAGCTGAGGCGCCACGAACATGAACGCGAACTCCAGGGGCTCGGTGATGCCGGAGACTACGCTGGCAGCGACGCCGGCAATCATCAGGGCTTTGACCTTGGGCTTTTTCTCCTCGGGTGAGGTGCGGTAGATGGCCAGCGCCGCCGCAGGAAGGCCGAACATCATCATTGGCATCTTGCCTTGACCCAGGAAGACGGTGAAGGGAGCCAGCTCAGACAGGTCCACCTGGTCCACAAATTGAAGGAAGATGTTCAGACAGCCCTCCACGCCTTGGAACACGCCGCCGATAGCCGTGGTGCGGAAGATGCCGTTGAGGACGTGATGGAGGCCGGTGGGAATCAGCAGGCGCTCCAGGAAGCCGTAGCCGAATACGCCAGCAACGCCGGCCGCAGAGATTGCCCCGCCCAGGCCGTTGATTGCGACAGAGATGGGTTCCCAGATGAAGGGCGCGATCAGTCCCACCACCGTAGAGGCCAGCAGCACCGCCAGAGCTACGAAACGCTTGCCGCCGTAAAAGGAGATAGCGACAGGGAAGGTGATTTTATGGTATTTGGTATGTAAGTGGGCCGTCAGCAGGCCGATGACGATGCCAGCTACCGCACCCATGTCCAGCGTCTCCACGCCCAGGATGCTGGAGATTTTCAAGGCGCTGAAATCCATGAATCCAGCGTTGATGACCGCGGCGGAGGCCACCAGGAAGGTATAGTAACCGATGAAGCCTGCGAAGGCCGCGATTTCCTTTTCCTCTTTTACCATGCCAAATGCGATGGAGATGGCAAACAGGACGGGAATCAGGGTGAAGACGACGTTGGAAACCTTGTTGATAGTGGAAATAATGAAGTATACATAGGTCTGGGACAGGAAGGGGAGGGCGGCCTGGACCTGCGCCTTCATCAGCGCCGAGGAGAGCCCCAGGAAGATACCACAGGCCGCGAGTGCGGCAATGGGCATCAGGAGGCTGCGTCCCAGGGCGGAGAAAAAGTCCATAATCTGATTCTTTTTAGACATTGTGACTCTCCATTCTATTCTCATATACAGGTTTTCTCGTACAGCCAGGGAGAGACCGCTCCCCAGGGCTCACGGGGCAGCGCGGCCTTGGAAAACAGTGCTCAGCGCAGCTCAGGCCACATGCCCTTATTGGCCTCGATCAAGGCGTCCAGAACCTTCCGGGCCTTCTTCGCGTCGCCTACCAGACGGTTCAGGGTGAATGCCTGGAGCGCCTTCTCGTAGGAGTTCTCGAAGTAGGCGTCCACCAGCAGCTTTTCGCAGGAAACCTGGTTCACCAGCAGGCCCAGGTAGAACTGGGGGATGTTGCCTACACCCAGGGGGCGGGGACCGTTGGCGCCCAGCTCGCAGGCCACTTCCACCATGGCGTCGTCCTGCATGTTGGCGATGGCGCCGTTATTCTCCACGATCATGATGTGTCTGTCGTTTTTGTTATAGGCGATGGACTCGGCAACCTTAATCATCATTTCGGCATGGGCGTCGGAGATGGCGTCAAAGCGGTCTCCCAGGGTCCCGGCGGCAATGACCTCGGCGCACTCGGCGAATACGCGCTTCTCACGACCGGCCTTGACCTCGTCGGCGCGGGTGAAATCAGGATTCAGGTGGGCGGCCTTGTATTCAGGATAGAGGTAGTATTGGTCATAGGTGTTGGGCAGATAGTCGGGGAAATCGTCCATGATGGTCTGCACCATGCCATAGGTATCCAGCCAGGACTGGTCGCGCTGCTCGGCGTCCTGGGGAAGAAAGCCGTTCTCCTTTACGCGCCTGCGGATTTCGGGCATCAGGTCCTCGCCGGTCTTGATGTTGTACATATGGGTGAACCAGCCGTAGTGATTCAGGCCGAAATAGACGGGGTCCAGGTCCTCCCAGTCACAGCCCAGAAGACGAGAGCAGGAGCGCACGACGTTTTCAGGCTGATCGCAGATATTGAGGAGCCGTGTATCTCCCGGGAACTCCCGGCGGAGGGCCTCGGCCACAATGGCGGCGGGGTTGGAGTAGTTGAGAATCCAGGCGTCAGGAGCCAGGTTTCGGATGTCGTGGACGGCCTTAATCATATCCACGCAGGAGCGGAGGCCGTAGGACATGCCGCCCGCGCCGCAGGTCTCCTGACCGATCATGCCCATGCTCAGGGGGATGTGCTCGTCCTTGGCCCGCATGTCCAGACCTCCGGCGCGCATCTGCATGAAGACGAAGTCCATGCCGGTGTAGGCCGCCTTAATATCGGTGGTGTAGGAGAAATCCAGTTCAGGAAAGCGCTCTTTGAACAGGATTTCGCCATACTTGCCGATGGGCTCCTGACGCTGGGGGTCAATGTCGAAGAGGACCAATTTCTTCAGGGGGAATTCCTCCCGCAGACGGACGAAGGATTTCAGAAAGCCCAGGGTGAAGGTGCTGCCGCCGCCGACGATACATACGTTGAACTCTTTCATGATGTTTCCCTTTCTCCTCACATTTGGTTTTAATTTCCACATAGCTTCGTGGGATGGTCACAGTATAGCGGGAAGAATTGGATATGTAAATATTTTTTCAAAAGTCTGGATTTGATTCCGTATTTTAGAATTTATAACTCTCATAGTAATTTTTTACTTTTTCCACAATTTATTATAAAAATCTGCATATATTGATGAAATTGACAGATAATAACTGAATACAAATTGAAAAAATAACATTTCATAAAATAGGCGGCCGTGCTGTGATTCGGCAGACAGCATAGATTTCTCGTGTAAAATAAGAGCGCTTTCATATATTTCGTCCATTACTGTTTTCCTGCCTGAATAAAGAAATCCGCATGGAAAAGGATGAACGCAGAAAGCCTCAGCCGTCATTTTTTCCCACTCTACAGCCAGGGTTTTAATGTTTCCAGACTAGTAAAATTTTTGCCGTTCCGCTCCTGGAACTGCGGCAGTGAGCGTCTGACGGTGAACGGCCAATGGTAGCGCCGGGGCACTTCAGCGCTGTGCGGACCCTCAAGCCTGGCTCCGCAGAATTTGACCAGGCACTGAAAGCCTGGATGGAGGAGAACGGCTGACTGCCCGAAGCCCCCTGGATGCGCAAAAAGAATGGCCCAGTCTTCTGACCAGGTCATTCTTTTTCGTATGCTATCTATTACAGATTTGCCAGCTTTTCCATAGTCCTGCGGTAAATGTCCTTGGCTTGGAACAGGTCTTCCAAGAGGATATATTCATCCTTCTGATGCTCGGTACACGCCCGCCCAGGCTTCATCGGCCCAAAGGCTACGATCCCCGGCATCGCTCTGGCATAGGTCCCGCCGCCAATGACCGTGGGCAGGGAGGAAGCGTCCCCAGTGACCTCCCGGTAAACCTCCAGCATTGCCTGGATGACCTCGCCGTTCCGGTCCATATAAACGGGGGCCTGTTCAGCAACGCACCTCCAGTCAAGACCAAACGCCTCACATGCCCGGCGCAGAGGGCCTTCCACGTCCTCCCGGCGGAAGGTAACGGGATTCCGCACATCCAGGCTCATGATCGCCGCGCCGTCCCGGGTCCGCAGCGTGCCGGCATTCAATGTCAGCTTCCCACTCTGTTCATCCTCCAGCCCACAGCCGAGCTTTACGCCGCAGTGGTCCCCAGACAGATGCTTCTGATAAAACTCCACCAGCGGCTCCCGCACTCCCAGAGACTCCAGTTCAGCCATCATCTTCGTGATGGCATTCTCTCCCGCCTCTGGAGTGCTGGCATGGGCACTGCGGCCGTTGGTCTCCAGCGCCTTTTCTTCTCCCTCCAGCGTCCGGAGGCGGCACCGGCACCAGTCTGGGACCATATTCGCCGCGTCGCCGCCCTTGATGGAGAGCAGCCCCTTCCCCGTCAAAGGCGCGGTAATGTCAAAGTGCAGAATCCCCTTTTCTCCGTAAATCGCCGGGAAATCCGCGTCAGGGGTAAAGCCAAAGACAGGAAGCTGCTGGCACGCCTTGTAGTATTCCATATCCTCCCATTCGCCCGTCTCCTCGCACTGACCGAAAATCAGCCGCACCCGGCGCTTCAAGGGAACTCCGGCGTCCTGGAGCTCCTTCATGGCAAACAGCGCCGCCAGCGTAGGCCCCTTGTCGTCCACGGCTCCCCGCCCATAGAGACGGTCCCCGCAGACCTCGCCCCTGGGGTCATGGGTCCAGCCGCCGCCTGCCGGAACCACATCCAAATGGCCAAGCACGCCGACAATCTCCCCGCCCTGGCCGATTTCCGCCCAAGCAGTCCGGCCATTCTCCAGGCACTCTGTTCGAATCCCCAAACGGCGGCACAGCTCCAGCACGTGCGCCAGCGCTCTCGCGGGACCCTCTCCATAAGGGGCCTGGGGCGTCACATCCACGAGAGCCACACTGTCAACCGCGATGAGGTCCAATACAGCCTGCAAAAATTCCTGTTGCTCTACCATACAGCCTTCCTTTCAGCAGTAGGGCCTATACTCCACATCATGGCCGAAGCTCTTGGGCCCAAAGACCTCCAGGCCCCGCGGCGTCGTCCACTCCTTAGGCGCGGGCAGAGCGATCACCGCCGCCTTCTCTCCCACGCGGGCGAAGGGGTTCAACTGCGGCATGGATTCATCCATATCGAAGATGCAGATCAGATCCGGCACAGTCACAAAATATTCCCCGTCCAGCCAACTGATAATATTCTCGTTCTGATACCAGATATGCAGCTCATGGCCCTCATAAGCACCGGAACCCTGAATGACAGTGTCGCCGAAGGTATAGCCGTCCCGCGTCTCGTAGCCGCTTTTGGTCACGACGCCCTCAAACATCGGCTTGCCCTCGCCGGCCTCCGTCACCGCACGGACAAAATCGCCGCCTGCCGCCTTGACGTCCCGGAATGCCTTTCCAATCTTCTCCGCATAGGAAATCGCTCCTTGGATAACGGCGTTTTTCAGCACCTCCACCGTGTTCACATGGTCCATGACGGCAATGGTGTTCATGCTGACGACCGCCAAAGCCCGGACCAAATCCTCGCCCCGCTCATCGTCGAAGACATTAGTAAACACAGCGCCCTCGCCAAACTGATTCATGACGCTCATAGGACACATGGGCACGCCCTGGAGGAAATAGGTGGAGTGCTGGAGGGCCGGAACGCTGCGCC
>CAOJHG010000047.1 GCA_948435975.1 uncultured Oscillibacter sp.
AAGAATCTCTACCGTGTCTCTTCCATATCCGCCATTATAAAATCCCCATTTTCCTCTGTCAACGCTGTTCCGCTCAGCCGAAAATCGACTCCCTGGTGATGCGCGGCGGCTCTGGCGCTTCCTCTTCCAGCTCCGGTCCGCTCTCCGGCAGAGCCCTTTCTGCGTTGGCCCGGCAGCGGATGTAATAGGTGACGCTCTCAGTCCTGCCAGTCTCCAAGAATTCCGCCTTGCAATCAACCTGGTACAGTCCTTCTTTTACAAATTCCAATTCCGTGGAGCAGGCGCTGCCGTCAGTGGAGACCCATTGCGGTTCTGTCTCTCCGGGGGCCGTGATGGACAGGGTCAGGCGACGCGGGGAATTGGACTCCATCTCAAACCCGATGGTCTTCACTGCACCCAGGTTCACCGGCGCGGTCCGTTCCGGGCGAAGCGTCCCCGCCGTCTGGTCCCCGGAAAGCCGCAGATACCGGGGAATATAGATTTTCAGGGGTCCGGTGTAATAGTCGCCCAGCTTGATATTGCTGATATCCGCCGTGTGAGAGCAAAACCAGATTTCCCCGCGTGTAAGTCCTGTGGCGGCAGTCAGGACAACAGCGTGACTGTACGCGCCGCCGGAACCGCTGACATGAGCCGCCGCGCCTACCAGCTCCTCTGCCGTCACCCCGGATACAGGGCAATTCTCTCCCAGGTCCAGAACGGTGGCGAAGAGTCCAGGGCTGTCTGAGAGATTAGACCCGCTTTCCTCGTTCATCAAGTAATCCCGGAACGAACTGCAACTGATCCAGGAAAGGATTTCCGCGTCCTTGACCTCCCCGCCGGCGGTGCGCCCATACCAGGTGGACGGCCCCTCAGTATCCATAGGAAGCAGGCGTCCGTCAATGGCCTCCAGCGTCTGACTGCCGCCGAAGCCCGCCCACAGACATTGAGATGTGAAGTTCATGCAGTCCCCGCCGTTCCCGGCATAGGCTTTGAACTGGCTGTTGTAGAACCGCGTCCGGTCCGGGTCCGCGTCTGGCCGGGCGTAGGTGTAAGCGTAAGCGGCGGCGTCCGTCCCGCGGTAAAAAATCTTCCCGGCGGGGTCTGCCTCCTCCGGCATGGGATAGGAAACCACACAATTTTCCTCCTGGACGCCAGCGCCGAACGCCGTCAGGAGGGCCGGAACATCCAGGGGGCCCTTTCCCTTGTAGGCGCTGTCAAATCCGGACCCATCCGACGCATCGGCAACCACCCAGCGTCCCGCGAGCTTTACCAGGTCCACCCGCCAGCTCATTTCAAACACGGAGGGCCGGGCGCTGTCTGTATAGTAGAACTCCGCCGTTTCTGTCACGGAAGCCCGGGCCGTTTCCTCGTTCATCCTCAAACTCTGGCAGGTATAGGTCAGCCGCAGCTCCTCCCGGTAAATATTCTGTATCCGGCGCATCCCCGCGTAATACGCCGCCTTCTGGATAAGATAGCTGATGTTTTCCCGCAGCTCCTCCAGCGTAACCGTCTTGGCGGAGATTTCAAATGCCTGTCCAGCAGGTTCCCAAATCAGCGCCGGGTCCAAGACGGTGGAGAGGGTCATATCTACGCTTTGGTCCAGCATGGCCTTGGCCTCGTAGTTCCTCAGAAAAGTCTCGACGGCGGCTTTCACTTCCTCTTCTTCAGGCTCAGCGGCAAGCGCCGTCCGGCCCGCAGAAAGCAGCGCCAGCACCGCCGCAAAGCAGATCAACACCATACCCGCCGTTCTGCGGCACTTGAAATCACGCATAGAACTGTCTCCTTTTTTCATAGCCTATTTTTAACGGCCCATTCCATTTGCCGTTCCACCCTCTGCCGCACCTGGTCCGCCATTCGAGCCGGGGCCGTCACCTGAAGCACCGGCCCAAAAGACAGCACCCGGATCAGCAGCTCTGTTTCATCCTCCCGCTGGTAACGAAGCGTGATCTGATAGCAGTCTTCCTCCAGCCGCATGGTCTCCTTTTCAAAGTGGGAGAAGTGCAGCAGTGCCCGTTCCAGCGCGTTCCGGCGGTCCCGAAGGAGGAGCACCAGCGTTTCTTTTCGCTCCTTGGGCAGACAGAGCGCCGCCGGGTCAAAGGGGTCCAGCAGGGCGCATTCCTCCATCCTGGCCAGATTCACTGCCGCACAGGCCCGCTTTTCCAAGATCAGAAGTCGAAATTTGTCGTCCTTCCCGGAATATTCCAGCCGGAGAGGGATGCACTTTTTGGTATGCCGCACACCGGTCCGCCCCTGGAAGCAGATACGCAGCCGCAGCCGCTCCCGCAGGGCCGTGAGAATCGTTTGGAACCGGGCGGCATATTCAGGATCATCATAGGGATCGCCATCGGTGTAGCGGTCGAAGTAAACAAAGGTCTCCGGGCGGAAGAGGGGCTCTACATCCTCCAGTCCTTCCGCCGGAGGAGAAAACAGCGAAATCCGGGGGTCCAGCAGCAGCGCCTTCAGCCAGCGTTTCTCCAGGGTGGTCAGAGGCATGGCAGGACGGCGGCGGATGGGCGTGCGCAGGGACCGGTCCAGCAGAGGCCAGCTTCCGTCTTTCAGCGCGGCGGGGATGGTCAGCACGCTTTCCGCAAAGGCCCGCTCCCGGACAATCTCCAGCAGGCGGGATTCTGTCAGGGTCCCGTCCACTGCTTCGGCCAGCACAGCAGATACTGTCTGGAAATAAATTCCGTAAATCTCATGAAAAAGCATGGCTGTCTTCTCCATACATCCGCCGCATCTCTTCCAGGTCTCCATAAAAGGTATCCGTCACAGCCTGATTGCTGCATGTGAGGCTAGTAATGCGCCCTATGAATGTGCGAAGCCATGGCAGCATTTCCATAGCATCATAAACATCGGCGGAGAAACGGTAGGTGTGCCCGTCCAGGGCGGCTACCGTCCCACAGCGCTTCTCCCGCTTCAGGCGCTGGACGATGAAGCCCTCGCCTTCCGCCGCATGTATGGTCATCTCAATGTGGTCCGTCTGCCGCCGCTCTCCCAGAGACACGCCCCAGAGTTTTTTCTGAAAGCCTTCGCAGTACCCCAGATAACGTGCGAATTCCGGTTCCGGCTCGCCAAGGGCCGCTTTCCTGATGGTATCCAGACGGAAGAACAGCAGACGCCGCCGTTCATAGCGGTAGCCCAACAGGTACTGCCGCCCTGTCTGCGTGCTGACGAACACCCGCAGAGGACACACATCCTGCCGGTTGGTCCTTCCATTTCTGGGACTGCGGACGGTTAATGTCACCCGCCGCCGCTGTCCGATGGCACACAGCAGGTCGTAAAGCACCTGACTATCCAGGGCGTGAAGGATATAGTGGTGCTTGAACCCCAATGGCACAGGCTCCCGGCGGCAGCGGTCCAGAAGATAGGACCCCACTACGCCCAGGGGACCTTCTTCCGCGAAGAAAGCGGCAGCGTCTGACCAGGCGTTCACGTCTATGGGGGAGCATGTCCGCTGATAGGGCGTTTCCCGGCCCCGCTTCTCGCTGGATAGAAGGCCCAGCCGCTGATACTCCTGGAGCTTCTTCCGAACCGTGGATTCATCCAGGGACCATTCCTCTGGGAAAGCGGTCAAGTAATCCCGGGCGATTTCTCTGGCAATTTCTCCGGCGGTCCGGGGCTTTCCGCCGGCCAGGATATCCAGTATGTAAAAGTGCAGGGCGATATCTTTATTCGTGAAGCTCTTGGCCTTGAACGCTTTATAGAGAGGATTCCGGCAGATCTTTCGGCTGTCCACGGAGAGGAACACGTTTTTCCCCGTTCCGTCCTGCCGGAAAAACATGTAGTCTCCCAGCCAGCTCTCAATCCGGCGGCGTTCATTGTCGTAGCTGCGGGCGCTTTTGTTCCGGTACTCTTCCCGGCTCTTGAATCCGTAGATATAGAACTGCCGCATATAATCCCGGACGCCCTCGAAATCCTTCATCCGCTCGCTGTACGCCATTTCCTCACCGCCTTGTTTTTTATCATAGCATAATTTGCCCCTTCTTGCAACTCCGTCCAGAATGATGGTTGAACGCCGCTCAAGCCGGTGATATACTTTGCTCATAGAAAATCCGTAAATGAAAAGCGGAGGAACATTTGAACATGATTGAAACCGAAAGTCTGATTCTCGATAAGGCAAAGTTTTCAGATTGGAAAGAAATGTACCACAATGTCTGGTCGCAGCCGGAATGCGCCAAATATATGTCCTGGAGTATTACTGCAAATGAAGAAGACGCCAAAATCAGAATCATGAAAACAATGGCGTTTCAGAAAGAGCATGATACGTATTTGGTTTATGAAAAGTCAAGCGGCAGGGCAATTGGGTTTGCAGGGGTAGAAAAGATCGGACCTTACAAATATCAGGAAGCAGGGATATGCTTGGGGACGGATTATATGAGAAAAGGATTTGGAAAGCAGATCGTTCAAGGCCTGATCCAATACTGCAAAGAAGAATTCAGCGCAAAAGAGTTTATTTATTCAACACGGGCAGAGAACAGAGCCTCTATTTTATTGGCAGAATCATTAGGTTTTACAATGATATCCTCAATATCCAAAGTGGAACGCAAAGACGGACGCCGTTATCATTTCCTGCAATTCAGCTTAATGCTATAATACGGCAGGGTCTATCTTGCGGGGTGATTTCGCCGAATAACGCATATCGTCAGCACCGCGCTCAATTATATATGTACAGGCAGCAAGCGTTTTTTCTTTTGCAGCCGTCCTGCCGGTACAGAAAAAATTACCGACAAAAAAGCGGCATATTCCCGCCTCTTCGAGTCAAACTATGCTTGCGATACCCAGTGAGCAATCACATGATGATTTGATTGAAAAGGAGAGATTCATTATGTCTAGCAAGAACACCAATAAGATCAATGTTCCCGAGGCCCGTGCCGCTATGGATAAGTTCAAGATGGAGGCCGCTTCCGAGGTTGGCGTCAACCTGAAGGAAGGCTACAACGGCGACCTGACCAGCCGTGAGGCCGGTTCCGTGGGCGGCCAGATGGTCAAGAAGATGATCGAGTCCTACGAGAAGTCCCTGTAACTTCCCTCTGGACCACAATGGAGGATCGGTTCTGCCGGTCCTCTTTTTTTGTCTTATCGTTCTAACAGTAATTGCCGTGCCGTCGCCCGCAGGCAGAAAAAGCGGCCCGCCAAGGAATATTCCTGCGGGCCTGCGCATTTCAGTTTTCGCCTTGTTCTCAGCTTCTCTTTAAACCCTCGCAGACCGGGAGCAGCAGCAATCCGGCGCACAGCATCCCCGCACCGCAGAGTAGCCGTAGGCATCCGCAGCCGCTGTTACCACACCACCATGCAAAAACCCCGCTGCCGGGTCAGCTCCGGCTTCCGGCGGCAGGAAATCATTACGCTGCCAGGCTCCACTTCTTCCAGCCGCGCTCCCAGAAGGGTCAAAAAGCGCTGACGGTCAAAGCTGGTCCGGATACGCTTTCACAGCTCATTCATGCTGAAATTCCCTCGTTAGCAAACCAGCCCATGCAGACGTCTACTCATCCGGAAGCGCGGGCTTGCTCTTCCAGCTCTGGCATCGTCAAACGGATGGTGGCCATGTTCGTGCTGGCGGTGGTGTGAATAACTGCAAAACGTTTCAGGGAGACATCCAGATATACCAGCACGCCTCCTTCACCGCTCATTCTGCCGGAGGAGGGACGCTGCTCAGAACCATCGGAGGCATTCCGTGCTCTGGGACTTGCGCCGGACGTCCGCCATACCATCCACGACGACTATACCAAAAGAACATTTGTCAAGGGGATTTCACCCAAAAGATGAAATCCCCCCAATAAACCGGAACTTGTCTATATTCGAAATATCCTTTTCTTTTCCCAATAAATACCGATACAGAAAACAATCGCCATGTAAACAAGGGCTATAACCTGCATGGCAACCATCGTTGCTCTACCTAAATAATTCGGTTGGCTTTCAACAAGTCTTGCAATCCCGCCAAATAAATACAATGGTGTTGAAGCGGAAAACATCTGAGAAAAAACTGCTAATGTCAAACTTCTTGTTTCATCTGTTTCAAGCAAGAACTGCCAAAGGTAAACCAACAGTGAACAAATGCCAGCGGTATGAGCAATCAGTACTGCAGGAACAGGTTTCCATCTACGTGCATACTGTTTGCCCAAATAAAACCAAAAGGCTGTTTGAGCAGAGGGAGTAAGCAGAAGCCTGCCATACCAATTACAGGAACCATAATCAAGACATTAACTAAATATCCAACTATTATAGGAATAAGGGTCAACAATATTAAAACACTTTTCTTCATATGGCATCATCCTCCCAAGCTCCCAATTCGCCGGTTTCTGACGGCCATTAAAGCATAACACAAAATCGGCCAATACACAAGCCGCCGTTGGCATCTGCTGGTATGTCGGCAGGGAAGGACACCCCTAGCGGAGCCGCCCCCCGGAGGGCGCACGGCTGCCGTCAGGCAGTACCACCATCGCACCCTGACAGGTGGCGGGGAAGTGCGCTCTTAGCAGAGAGCCTATAAAGAGAACGGAGCGCCCAGGTCACCCCCGGACGCTCCCGCTTTGGGTGGTGAAACCATCCTTTATACATTACATCTCATTATGATGATATAAAAAATATAAGCAGACTGCCGTAAGGACCCCAAAAATACGCCGCCATCCATAGATTGGCAGGCAAGCATAAAGCAGGCCCTGCGCGGCGGGGAGGGCTGTCTATCCCTCTCCGGCGCCCGCAGGACCCGGAAAAACATTTGCAGTATCCTAATCTGACGCGAAACCCCTCAGCTCCGGCCCAGTTCCTTACGAACAGCCTTTGCCAGCAGCTCCTGACCCTCCGGGGAACGCAGGGCCTCTAATACAGCAGAACGTATAAGCGCCTGGAAGGATGGACTCTTCAGCAGCGCACCGAAAACCGCTCCATCCTCCTGAACAGCGGCGGGACGTTCCTTTTTTGCTGCTGGTTTCACTGTGGGGACAGAGGGCGCGTCGTCCGGCACATTCCCGCTGAGCCAGGAATCCGTTTGCTCAGGGCTGTCGCTCTCGCCCCGCAGGTATGCCAGAGATACGCCGAAGTAGTCCGCCAGTTTTCTTTGCTGGTCCTTGGTGGGGGTCTGCCGTCCGGTCTCGAACTTTTCCACTGCCGTCCGGGGAAAGCCCAGACCAGCGGACAGGGCAGGACGGCTGATTCCCCGTTCTGTCCGAAGCGCCTCAATACGCTGTGCCAATGTTACCATGGTTTACCTCCAAATAATCGGATGCCGCCGTTACCGCTCCCGGCCTGGCAGAAAGCACAGGCGGCCCGTCTCCCGCGTGGCGTTCAGGTCAATCAATCTCTGGTTCGCACTGCCCCGGAAGCGCAGGGAAATGTCCTTCTGCTCCTCCACATAGCGCCCGTCCACCAGAACATCCAGCAGGTCCAGCAGCGTGCCGGTGGCCTCGCAGCGGGGATGTCCGGCGCTTTTTGTCAGCTCTTCATAGGTAAAGCCGCTGAAGGCCCAGATGGTTTTCTTCGGACAGCGCTCCCGAACCCGCCGGATGAAGGGCAGAAGGGTCCGCTGATTCTCTGGCTCAAAAGGCTCGCCGCCTAAAAGGGTCAGGCCGTTGATATAGTCCGGGGCCAGAAGAGACAGGATATGTTCCTCCGTTTCCGGCGTGAAGGGGCGTCCATAGGAAAAGTCCCAGGTCTCCGGCTGGAAGCAGTGGGGACAGCGGTTCGTACAGCCGGAGACGAACAGGCTCACCCGCACGCCCTCGCCGTTGGCAATGTCACAATCTTTGATCCCGCCATAGTACATAGTGTGCTCCATTCTTTTCTAACAGTCATATCCCTGGGCCCCTTTTCCGCAGGCAGGGCTTGTCCCCACCCTGTCTGCGCCGTCTTATCACAGGTGGAGTACCCGGTCCCGAATCTCCTGGGTCCGGCCCTGGTTCCAAAACTGGGTCCCGATATAGCCGCAGGTCCGCCGGGCCACATTCATCTTGTCCTGATTCGTATTGCCGCATTTGGGGCACTTCCAAAGCAGCTTTCCCTGTTCCTCTGCAATCTGAATCTCCCCGTCCCAGCCGCACTCCTGGCAGTAATCGCTCTTCGTGTTCAGTTCGGCGTAGATAATGTTGTCGTAAATGAACTTCATCACCTGGAGGACCGCCTCCAGATTGTTCTGCATGTCCGGAACCTCCACATAGCTGATCGCGCCGCCAGGAGACAGGTGCTGGAACTGGGCCTCGAATTTCAGCTTGTCGAAGGCATTGATTTTCTCCGTCACATGGACATGGTAACTGTTGGTGATGTACCCCTTGTCCGTGATGCCCTCAATGACCCCAAACCGGCGCTGGAGGCACTTGGCAAACTTATAAGTGGTGGATTCCAGCGGCGTGCCGTAGAGACTGAAATCAATGTTGTGTTTTGCTTTCCACTCCTGGCAGGCGTCGTTCATGTGGTGCAGGATGCGAAGGGCGAAGGGCGTGGCGGAAGGGTCCGTGTGGCTCTTCCCTGTCATGTACTTCACGCACTCATAAAGGCCCGCGTAGCCCAGAGAAATCGTGGAGTACCCGCCATACAGCAGCTTGTCAATGGGCTCTCCCTTCTTCAAACGGGCGCAGGCTCCATACTGCCACAAGATAGGCGCCACATCCGACGGCGTGCCCTTCAAGCGCTCATGCCGGCACATCAGCGCTTTGTGGCACAGCTCCAGCCGCTCGTCAAAAATCTTCCAGAACTTCTCTATGTCTCCGCCGGAACTCAGCGCCACATCCGGCAGGTTGATCGTCACCACGCCTTGGTTGAACCTTCCATAATACTTCGGCTGGTTGGTCTCCGGGTCCACATAGGGCGTCAGGAAGCTGCGGCAGCCCATGCAGGTGTAACAATGGCCCTCGCCATTCTTGTCAACCTTCAGCTCCAGCCTCTTTTTTTCGGAAATATAGTCGGGCACCATCCGCCGCGCCGTACACTTCGCCGCCAAACGGGTCAGATACCAATATTCCGAGTCCTCATGGATGTTATCCTCCTCCAAGACGTAAATCAGCTTCGGGAACGCCGGGGTAATCCATACGCCGTCCTCATTCTTCACGCCCTCATACCGCTGCTCCAGGGTCTCTTCAATAATCAGGGCCAGGTCCTTGCGCTCCTGGCTGTTCTTGGCCTCCCCCAGATACATGAACACCGTTACAAAGGGGGCTTGTCCATTGGTCGTCAGCAGCGTCAGCACCTGATATTGGATGGTCTGTACGCCCCGGCGCACCTCATCCCGGAGGCGCTCCTCCACCAAACGGCTGATCTGCTCCTCCCCCAACTGCACATCAATATCCACCATTTCCTGTTCCACGGTCTTGCGGATTTTCTTCCGGCTCACATCCACAAAGGGGGCCAGGTGCGCCAGGGAAATGGACTGCCCGCCGTACTGGTTCGACGCCACCTGGGCAATGATTTGGGTGGCGATGTTGCAGGCCGTGGAAAAGCTGTGGGGCCGCTCAATCAGGGTCCCCGTGATGACTGTGCCGTTTTGCAGCATGTCCTCCAGGTTCACCAGGTCGCAGTTGTGCATGTGCT
>CAOJHG010000048.1 GCA_948435975.1 uncultured Oscillibacter sp.
TACGCAGAACGGCAGCGCCTCCCTGGGTTTGCGTTCTCTCCCGATTCCCCTTGGCAGCAGGAGTTCGAGGACGCGTTCCCCTACGCCGAGACGGACGACCAGCTTCGGGCCATCACGGAAATCAAGCGGGACATGGAGAAGCCCAGGCCGATGGACCGTCTTCTCTGCGGCGATGTGGGATACGGAAAGACGGAAGTGGCTCTCCGGGCGGTGATGAAGTGCGTCCTGGACGGCAAGCAGGCCGCGATTCTGGTGCCTACCACCGTCCTGGCTCAGCAGCACTATGCAACGGCTATGGGGAGGTTTCAGAATTTTCCAGTAAAAATCGAGGTCCTCTCCCGCTTCACCACGCCCAAGGAAGCCAAGCGCATTTTGGAGGCGGCGAAGGCGGGAAGCGTGGACCTCTTGATTGGCACCCATAAGCTGCTGCAAAAGAACATGGAATTTAAGGACCTGGGCCTGTTGATTATCGACGAGGAACAGCGCTTCGGCGTCACGCACAAGGAACGCTTGAAAGAGATGAGCCGTCAAGTGGACGTGTTGACCCTCTCAGCCACGCCCATCCCCCGGACGCTGAATATGGCGCTTTCTGGCCTGCGGGATATGAGCACCATTGAGGAGCCGCCTGCGGACCGGCAGCCCGTTCAGACCTACGTGCTGGAGCATGACTGGGCCATCCTGGAAGACGCCATGCGGAAGGAGCTCAGCCGGGGCGGGCAGATTTACTATCTCCATAACCGGGTGGAGAGCATCGACATGACAGCTTCCCGCATCCAGAAAATGCTGGGGCCAGAGGTGCGGGTAGTGACGGGACATGGGCAGATGGGCGAGAGCGAGCTTTCCGCTGTCATGCACGCTATGGTAGACGGCGAGGCGGATATTTTAGTCTGCACCACCATCATCGAGACCGGCATTGACATTTCCAACGTGAACACCCTGATTATTGAGGACGCGGACCGGATGGGACTGGCGCAGCTCCACCAAATCCGGGGACGCATTGGCCGCAGCGCCCGGAGAGCTTACGCCTATTTGACCTTCCGCCGCGGGAAAATCTTGCAGGAGACGGCGTCGAAACGGCTGGCGGCAATCCGGGAATACGTGGAATTCGGTTCCGGCTTCCGAATCGCAATGCGGGACCTGGAAATTCGGGGCGCGGGAAACCTGCTGGGGCCGGAACAGTCCGGGTACCTCATGAGCGTGGGCTATGACCTCTATCTCAAGCTGCTGGAAGAGGCGGTGCTGGAGGAACAGGGCGAGACGCAGAAGATCGAAACGGAGTGTTCCGCCGATTTGACCGTAAACGCCAACATCCCGGAACGCTATGTGCCCTCCTCGGAACAGCGGATGGACCTCTACCGCCGGATTGCCGCCATCCGCAGCAGCGAGGACGCCTCCGACCTGCTGGATGAGATGCTGGACCGCTATGGAGAGGCGCCAAAATCTGTGCTGACGCTGCTGGACGTGGCGCTTCTGCGGGCAGCGGCGGCCAAGGCGGGGGTTTCGGACATCAGCCAGAAGAAGGACATCCTGCGGTTCCAACTGGCCCAGTTCCGGCCAGAGGCGGTGGTATCAGTGTGCGGCATGAGCAAGTACCGCCAGAGGCTGACCGTAGCTGCCGGGGACCAGCCGGGGCTGACCTTGAAGCTGCGCCCCAATACAAACGCTTTGGACGCGGCGCTGACCTTGGTAGAGGATTTGCAGCTTGCCCAGAATCACAAAAGCACCGAAAAGGCGTAGTGTTCCGCACTGCGCTTTTTCTTTGTCCGGGCATATTTTACCGGGATGTCTCATAAGTATGGCAGCAGGGACAAACCTGGAGAAAGGGAGGAAGTCTATGAGAGTGAGGACCATTGCGCCGGCCCTTCTGCTGTGCCTGGCGCTGACGGCCTGCGGCGTGGAGGAGCAGGAGAAAAACGAAACGTCTCTGCTGGGCCAGGCGGCAGGAATAGATGATGCGGCGGTTCTGCTGACGGTGGACGGGCGTGAGATTCCGGCGTGGCATTATCTTTACTGGCTGGACTTCACCTGCACCCGTCTGCGGGAACGGTACCAGGAGGCGGAAATCCCTCTTGACTGGGGCGCGTCGGCTGATGATGGAAAAGGGACCCTGGCGGACTACGCGAAGGCCCAGGCTCTGGCGGACACGGCGCTGTATGCCACGGTGGAGGCCTGGGCGGAAACCTACGGCTGTGCCTTTACCAGCGGGGACGAGGAGGAAGCGGCGGATATTTGGGCAAAGCAGTGCGCCGCTCACGGCGGGGAAGAGGCGTATCTTGCGTTCCTGGCAGAGCAGGGGCTGGACCGTGCGCGAATGGACTCTTTGACCAGGACGGGACTGCTGTACCGTAAGCTCTTCGACCTCTTCCGCACGGAGGAAAGCCCCGCCCATGCGACCAGCGCCCCGGGATTGACCGTTGACCGCATTTTCGTCGCCGCAGGAGGAGACCGGGAAGCGGCGCGGGAGAAGGCGGCAGAGCTTTTTTCCAGACTGAACAGCGCAGAGGATCAGGCTGCAGCGTTCGATGCCCTGGCCGCGGAGGGAGACGAACCCACAGGCCCTTGGGTCTTGTTCTGCGGGGACCTGCCCGAGTCTCTGGAGGAGGCCGCCGCTGCGCTGGAGGAGGGGCAGTTTTCCGGAATCTTGGAGGCGGAGGACGGCTTTTCCATCCTGCGCCGCCTGCCGGAAGAGTCTGCGCCGCTGGACGGGAATTCCTTTGACCAGCTTTTGGAGGAGGCCGCTGGAAAAGCTGAAATCCAGACAACGGAGGCCTATGGCGCAATAGACCCCGCCGCCTTTTTTGAAACGCTGGAATCTGCCCGTGAAACAGCAGGATAGCCTTTACAGAAAAAACGCCCTGATAGAAGAAGTCAGGGCGTTTTCATAATTACGCGAAGGTGACGACCGTGCCGGTCTTGCCTTCCAGAGCGTCCAGGCATTTGTCCAGGCTGGTGATGATTGCCCGGCGGCCTGGGTGGTTCCGGGCGAAGCGCATGGCGGCCTCTACCTTTGGCTGCATACTTCCCTTGCCGAACTGGCCTTCCTCCAGATAGCGGGCGGCGTCAGCCAGATTCAGGCGGTCCAAATCCTGCTGGTCCGGCTTGCCGAAGTTGATGGCAACCTTTTCCACCTCCGTCAAAATCAGCAGAGCGTCCGCGTTGACCTCTTCTGCCAGCAGCTCCGCCGCAAAATCCTTGTCAATGACCGCCGCTAAGCCTTCCAGCGTACCATCTGGGTTTTCCGCCACAGGCACGCCCCCGCCGCCGCAGGTGATGACGATGGCGTGATCCCACAGCAGGCGGATGGACCCGATTTCCACGATTTTCTGCGGCAGGGGAGACGCAACCACCCGCCTCCAGCCCCGTCCGGCGTCCTCCCGCATGGCGTACCCTTTTTCATGCTCCAGGCGGCGGGCGTCTTCCTCGCTGTAAAAAGCGCCGATGGGCTTCGAGGGACTTTGAAAAGCGGGGTCCCTTCGGTCTACGACCACCTGTGTCGTCAGGGATACTACGGGAACATTCCGCCCGCGGATGCTGAGGGCATAGCGCAGGGCCTGCTGGATGTGGTAGCCGATATATCCCTGGCTCATGGCACCGCAGACGTCGAAGGGCATGGGCGGCACCACCTCCCGGGCTGTTTCTCCCGCTAGAAGGATGCGTCCTACCTGGGGGCCGTTTCCGTGGACGATGGCCATTTCGTATCCCCGGCGGCTGACCTCAGCAATCTGCTCACAGGTCTGGCGCACTACCGCGAGCTGAGCTTCGGCAGTGGCGTCGGAATCCTTGGACTGCAAGGCGTTGCCTCCAAGAGCGATGACAATTTTTTCCGGCATAGAGTTTCGTCCTTTCTGCATCAATTATCCTCAGTCTGTGCAGAAAGCGGCGGCTTATGCAGGCGGAGGGCGGGGGACGAGAGAGACGAGGCGGGATTTCAAGGGCAGAACAAGCTTGAATAAAACGAAAATTTCGGGCGGTTTTTGTCAGCTTTCACAAAATTGAGAGGGAAAATGAGATTTGGGCATTCCGCCTACTTCTCACAGAGGGGATTCCCCGATATAATAAAATCGTTACCTATGCTGAATCACGTCCGGCCTGTTCCGGCGGGTCGGGGAACAAGGAGTATCTGCATGGACATTTTTTCCCTATTCACCCTCTGCGGAGGTCTGGCCTTTTTCCTCTATGGCATGAACACCATGTCCAAGAGCCTGGAGAAAATGGCTGGCGGCAAGCTGGAGCGTCTCCTCAAGCGTATGACCTCCAACCCCATCAAGGGCCTGCTCTTGGGCGCGGGCATCACCATCGCAATCCAATCTTCCTCGGCTGTGACCGTGATGATGGTGGGCCTGGTGAATTCCGGCGTCATGGAGCTGGGGCAGACCATCGGCGTCATCATGGGTTCCAAGGTGGGAACGACTCTGACCGCCTGGATTTTGTCGCTCACGGGCCTGGAAAGTGGGAACTTTTTCCTGAATCTCTTAAAACCAGAAAACTTTTCGCCCCTCTTTGCACTGGCGGGCATCATGCTCATTATGGGCAGCAAGAAGCAGCGGCGGCGGGACGTGGGCCGTATCTTCATCGGCTTCGCCATCCTCATGTACGGCATGGACCTAATGAAAAACGCGGTAAGCCCCCTGGCCGATATGCCGGAGTTCTCCAGCATCCTGACGGCTTTCACCAATCCGCTCCTGGGCGTGCTGGTGGGCGCGGTGTTTACGGGAGTCATTCAGTCTTCCGCCGCGTCAGTGGGCATCTTGCAGGCCCTGGCGCTGACGGGGTCCATTACTTACGGCATGGCCATCCCTATCATCATGGGCCAGAACATCGGGACCTGCGTCACTGCGCTGATCTCCTCCATCGGCGTTTCCCAGGGGGCGAAGCGGGTCTCTGTCATTCACATTTTCTTTAATTTTACCGGCACGGGCGTGGGCCTGCTGCTCTTCTATGGCGGGAGCCTCCTGGTTCACTTTGCCTTCTTGGAGGGGACCATTGACGCTGTGGGCATCGCGCTGTGTCATACGATTTTCAACGTGGGAACCACCGCCCTCCTCCTCCCCTTCTCCCGCCAGTTAGAACGGCTGGCGAGGAAGGTGGTGAAGGAGAAGACGGAAGAGGCGGAGTCTGGACAAACGGCGTTCCTGGACCCCCTTCTGATGCGGACGCCAGGCGCGGCGGTCAGCGAGTGCATCTCCCTGACGAACCATATGGGTGCTCTGGCGCAAAAAAATCTCCTCCGGTCCCTTCTCCAGTTGACGGAGTACGATGCGGGACGGGAGGAAAAAATCCAAAAGGGAGAGGACAAGCTGGACCTGTTCGAGGACCGGCTCGGCAGCTACCTGGTTCAGATTTCTCAGCATGGCCTCTCTATGGACGATATTCACACAGTCTCCCGCCTGCTCCATGCCATCGGGGACTTTGAGCGTATTGGAGACCACGCCTTGAATATCCAGCAGTCTGCCAAGGAGCTTCAGGAGAAGGAATTGGAATTCTCCGACGCGGCCAGGGCAGAATTGAAGGTTCTGATGGAGGCATTGGTGAATACCCTGGAGCTCACCATTGACAGCTTCCAGGCGGACGACCCTCTGACAGCCCAGGCGGTGGAGCCGATGGAAGAGACCGTGGACCAGTTGATTGCGGAAATCCGGGCGCGGCATATCCGCCGTCTGCAAAACGGGGAGTGCACCATCCAGCTTGGCTTTGTACTGAGCGACCTGCTGACAAATCTGGAGCGGGTTTCGGACCATTGCTCGAATATCGCGGTTTCCGTCATTGAGGAGCGGTCCCAGGGCGCGGAACGGCACGCCTATTTGCATGACATGAAAGCGGCCAGCGCATTCGCCGCGGATTTGAAGAAGGAACTGGAAAAGTACAAGCTGCCGTGAAAAGACAAGCCGTCCATCATAGAAGATCCCCCGTCCAAATCAAACGGACGGGGGATCGTTTTGCTGTATTCAAGCGGTTCAAAGGTAATTCAGGGGGTTTCTTCTGGCGCCGTTGTAGCGAACCTCGAAGTGACAGTGATTGCCGGTGGAGTTTCCGGTAGAACCGACGCGGGCGATCTGCTGGCCCTTATAGACATGGGCGCCGACAGAAGTCACAATACTGCTGTTGTGGGCGTAGTAGGTCTCGTAGCCGTTGCCGTGGTCGATACGGACCAGATAGCCATAGGTGCCCATCCAGCCGGCATAGGTGACCGTGCCGCCGTCAGCCGCATAGACCGGCGTGCCATAGGGACAGGCGATGTCGAGGCCCCCGTGATAACCGGAACGCCGCGTGCCGTAGTAAGAGGTAATGTGTCCGGAGACTGGCCAGCGGAAGGTGCCGGTGGGATGCCAGGTGGGCCGGTCCTTGGTGCCGCGGAGACGCTGCTCAGTAACAGGCTCTTGCAGCGTGACTCTGGAAAGGACAGTTCGCTCCACCTCGCTGCCGTTGACATAGGTGACGTTTGCGACCACATCCGCTGCGCCGTACTGGCCGGGAGAGGTCACCTTATCGTCGCCCTTGTACAGCTCTGCGGTGTCGGTGTACTCGATTTCATAGAAGACCGGGTCCAAATACCGCTCCTGCTGGACCACCGTCATGGTCAGGTAGGGAACAGAGGCGGACATGGTGAGAATTTCTCCAATTTGCAGCTTGTCAATGTTGTAGCCAGGGTTCAGCGCCAGGAGTTCCTTGGAGGTGAGGCCGTGGTTCTCTGCGATTTCTGACCAGGTGTCGCCTTTGGCAACGGTGTAGGTCACCTCGGCGGTTTTGGTGCTGTACAGTGTCTCCGCCAGATGGCCCAGGTTCATGATCTCGTCAGTGGGGACGAACTCCTGCTGAATGGTTACATCCTCGGCAAAGGAACAGGATATGGTGCCCTCGTTTGTAGCGGAGAGTTGGATCTGCTCCAAAAGCTGTTCCAGAGCCCCTTTGTATGGCGTGGCCCCGATGCGTTCGCCGTTCACGTAGAGGCAGTAAGCGTCCGTCACCAGTCCGATTTCCTGGGAAAGACCTTCCTCATAGGTCTCCTTGTCCACCAAGTCCTGCCGCCGCAGCCATCCTGATTCGTAGTGGAGAAGGGACTCGTCAATCTTGAAGGTGTGTCCCAGAGTCTGGGCAGTCATGCGCTCCAGGTCGGCCCTGGCGTCCTCCGCCGCCGCTTCCGAGGACAGGGAGGCGATCACCTTCCCATTGTAAGTAACGGTAGTGCCCATGGTGTAGATGGAGAAGAAGAGGAGCACTGCCGCCGCCGCACAGCCGGAAGCCAGGAAGAGGACGGAGTGAACCCGGTGGCCTTCCAGCCAGCTCAGAAAGCGGCCGCTCTTTTGTACAGATTTGCTGTGCTGCCGCATCAGGCGTTCTTGAAGCAGACTGCCCCACATGGGGAACATGCCCAGGAAGAACAGCATCATCTGAATGGGAATGCGTTCCGACTCTGGGAAGCGGTCCGCCCGTTCTTCCCGCAGGATGCGTCTCCAGCGGCGGCGGAAGCGGCGGGTCTTCTGGGAGGCGGCCCGGTACCAGCCAGGGCGTCCGGCCTCGATTTCAGACCGCCGCCTTCCGCTGGAGGAGCGCCGCTCGGTGTGCCGTTCCTCCGGCTCCGCAGGCCGCTGTTTGGGTTCCGCGGCAGGCTGGCGGCGGCTGGAGCTTCGTTCTGCTGCCGTCTCCCAGTCAGAGGAGCCCGGCCAATCGGACTTGGGCCGCTCTGCTGTCCGGACGGCGGTCCGTTCCCGGGAAATGCTCTGTTCCGGTTCCGCACTCCTCCGGGACTGGGTGCGTTTTCCGTTTGCCGTTCCACTCCGGCGGCTGGGTCGTTTTACATTCTGGCTCATAAATCTCCTGTTTTGCAGTCTGGAACGTCTGCCGCTTCAGGGGACGTTCCGATCCGGTTTCGTATCTCGCACAGACGCCGGACAAGCGGCGCATCCCTTGCGGACGCAGGGGAATCTTGAAAAAGTTACAATTTGTTACCAGTGCTATCATACCTCTTTTTTCCGGTCCCGTCAAGCCCCCGGCAGCAAAAACGTCCAATTTCCGACCAGACGGGGCTTTTTTTCCCGCTGGTTTGGATGGTTATACAAAGGAAATGGAGCGGATTTCCAGTTTTGGAGCGGAGAAGGACCCTTGCAGGGGAGGCTGCAGGGAACAGATTTGGCTTTTTGGGCGGGATTTCTGAGAGAAGGGCGGTTTTTCTGCCTCCAAACCGGGAATCTGCCGGGAAAACCTTTGTGCGTATCGACGCAAAATGCGGGCGGCAGTCATGGGAAATTCGTATAAATATCCAGAATGTTCGGGGGAGGTGATTTTTTAGTTGCGCTTTTTTCAAGCAGTCTGTATAATAATTGAGAAACAGGGCGGATGCTTCGGCGCCGGGCCTGTGACGTGTGCCACGCTTCGGCAGCGGAGGTTTTTTATGTATACAGTGTCTGCGGTCCTGGATATTCTGGCGCTGAACATTATTCTGTCTCTGGTACTGGTCATTGTGTATCGGGAAAAGAATAATGTGTTTGGTCATGCACAGAAGGATGGAAGCCCCGGTTCCTATAAAGCATCAGGTGGAGGAACCGCAGTCCGGCCGCAAACCCAAGGAGATTCCTGAGAGTCCGTGACCCGACGAGGGCCGCGGCTTTTTTCTTTCCCAGGCCCTCACAGAAAAACCGTCTGCGATAAAAGCCGCGAAAACGGCAAATCCTTTCCAGGAAGAGATGTTAGGAGGAATGCACTTTGAAGATTCCCGCGACGAAAGCCATCATGGAGTGCCTGTTGGAGCAGGATGTGGATACCGTCTTCGGCTATCCCGGCGGCACCATTCTGAATGTCTATGACGAGCTGTACCGTTACCAGGACAAGATTAAACACGTCCTGACCGCCCACGAGCAGGGCGCGTCCCATGCCGCCGACGGCTATGCCCGCTCCACTGGGAGAGTCGGCGTCTGCTTTGCCACCTCCGGCCCCGGCGCAACCAATCTCACCACCGGCATTGCCACCGCTTACCTGGATTCCTCCCCCGTGGTCTTCCTTACCTGCAACGTGACAGAGGCCAACCTGGGCAGGGACGCCTTCCAGGAGGTGGATATCACCGGCATCGCCATGCCCATCACCAAGGCGACCTTCCTGGTGCGAAATGCCCAGGATATCCCAGCCGTCATGCGCCAGGCGTTTGCTGTGGCGGCTAACGGACGGCCGGGACCGGTGCTGGTGGACTTCCTGAAAAACGTCACCAATCCGGATCAGATGGTGGAATATGAGTTCATCCCCTGGCGGGAGAACCGGGCCTGCCCAGGCGTCCGGGAGCTGAACCGGCCCTTGAAGAGCCCTGAACCCGACCGGCAGGACGTGGATACCCTGCTGGAAATGATCGCGGAGTCCGAGAAGCCCCTCATCATCTGCGGCGGCGGCGTTGCGCGGGGACGGGCCCACAAGGAGTTCGCTGCCTTTGCGCGGAAGCTGGATGCACCAGTGGCCATCACGGTCATGGGCAGCGGCGCGTTCCCCGGACG
>CAOJHG010000049.1 GCA_948435975.1 uncultured Oscillibacter sp.
ATTGCGGAAATGGAAGAGTCCGTCCGCAACGCTGAAGCGGCCCTGGCGGAAAACGCGCTGCTTCACGAGCTGCTGAATCTTCGGGAGCAGCGGCGGGACCTGAGCGACATTGAGGCCGCTATGGTCACAGAGCACTCTGTCACCAACTGGACCTCCTCCCTGACCTTGAACAAAGGCACCGCTCTGGGCGTGGAAGTGGGGGACTGCGTGATTAACGAAACCGGAGCCTTGGTGGGCGTCGTCAGCCAGGCGGGAGTAAACTGGTCCACAGTGCTGACCTTGGTGGATACGGACACCTCTTTAGGCGCACAGGTGTTCCGTACCAAGGATTTAGGCGTGGCGCAGGGCGATTTCTCTCTCATGGGCGGGAACCGTCTCCGTCTGGACTATCTTCCGGCCAATTGCCAGCTTCTCGTGGGCGACTTGGTTATGACCTCCGGCCTGGGCGGGTATTATCCTTCTGGACTGGTTATTGGCTCCATTGAGGAGATCCTGGTGGACGACTCCGGCGCCGCCTCTTACGCCATCATTGCCCCTGCTGTGGATTTCGATGCTTTGACAGAGGTCTTTGTCCTCAAGTCCTTCGAGATTGTCACTTAATCTTTTGAGGCTTTGGCACAGCCCCACGAAAATTCCCATTCCCGGAGGTGAGGAACACTGCTTGCCAGAAATGAAACAATTTTGAAATGGCTGCTTTACTCCGCTGTTGCCGCCCTGTTCTTTCTGCTCCAGGGCGCACTGCTCCAGCGGGTGGAGATTTTGGGCGTGATCCCCTTTCTATATCCCCTGCTGGCGGCGGTCCCGGCCACCTATGAGGGTTCTATCCCCGGCACCGTTTTCGCCACTGGCGTTGGTATCGTCTGCGACCTGCTCCTGCCAGGCCCCATCCCTTGTCTTCACACCATGATTTTTCCCCTGGTGGGACTCTGCGCTGCTCTGATTTCTCAAAGTCTGCTTCCCGCCGGTTTCTTCTGCTCCCTGACCGCCGCCGCCGCCGCGTTTCTGCTGACGGACAGCTTTCACTGTTTAATCCTTTGGATGCAGGGAAAAGCGGCATGGGAAGCCGGGGCTCAGGTCATGGTCCGTGAGTTTTATATCACTGCTCCCTTAACCATCCCTGTGACCATCGCTTACCGAAGGCTTTACCGCAGGACCCACCGGGACGATTGACCTGCTCCTCTATGCTGCCCGCTCAATTTTCCCTGAAAGAAAGAGGTTTTCATGGACCGCAAAGAAATGCAAAATGCACGGCTCTATTTTCTCCTGATTTTTATAGTGCTGCTCCCCCTGGTAATCTATCTGGGCGTGCTGTATGATACCCAAGTCATCCACTATGAGGACTACTCCGCAAGAGCCAGCCGTTCTATTGCCCGGCCGGAGAAGGTAGAGGCGTCCCGGGGCATCCTCACAGACCGGAACGGACGGGTCCTGGTGTCCAACCGCTCCACCTATGAGCTGACCTTTGATGCCAGCCTCCTCCCCTCCGGAAGCGATTCCAACGACGCGATCCTCCGGCTGCTGGAGCTGTGTCAGTCCCAGGGGGTGTCCTGGAGCGACGCACTGCCTATTTCCCGCCACGCCCCCTATGTCTACACCCTCGAGACCCTGACCAACGCCCAGAAGAAGCGCTTCCTCGCCTATTTGAAGACGCTGCCCCTTTCCTATGACGCTCTGGGTGCATACCTCCTCCGCCATCCGGAATTAACTGTTCAGGAAGAACCGCCGGAGGATCTGGAGGGTGAAGCAGCGTCCGAGACAACGCCAACGCCTGCGGAGCGGGGCCGGGCTTTGGTGGACCGCCTCCCCGCTGGAAACCTCACGGCTTCCCTCATGAATGACGCTGGCATCACCCCGGCTCAGCTTTTGAAAGAGATGCGCGGTACCCTCAAGATTCCTGAAAACTACACCCAGGCTCAGGCCCGCTCTGTGCTGGGCATTCAATATGAGCTGAGTCTCCGGCGGCTGGACGACACCTATGAAACCTATGTTCTTGCCGATGATATTGACACCGCATTCATCTCTATGCTCAGCGACGGAGATTATTTGGGGGCCAAGGTTACCCATTCCTCTGTTCGGGAGTACGGCACCGACTACGCCGCACATATCCTGGGCTACATGGGCAACTTTGAGACCTGGGACGAATACAGCGCCGTCAAGGACCAGGGCTATGATTACAACGACTCCATCGGGCGGACCGGTGCGGAACGGGCGTTTGAGAACTATTTGAAAGGAACTGACGGCTACCGGATCGTGTCCACCAACAGCGAAGGAAAGATCACTGGTGAATACTACTCTGTAGAACCGGAACCCGGCGGTATTGTGGAGCTGACCATCGACTTGGACTTCCAGCAGGCAGTTGAGGACATCTTGGCAGAGGCTGTGGAGCGGCTGAACGATACAGATTATGATGAGACCCGCGGCGCAGGAGCCGCTGTCATTAAGGTGGGCACCGGGGAAGTGCTGGCCCTGGCTTCTTATCCCACCTTTGAACTCTCCACCATCCGGCAGAACATCGGCGAGCTGAATACGGACCCAGGACGGCCTATGTTCAACCGGGCTTCTATGGGCACTTATCCGCCAGGTTCCACGTTAAAGCCCTTTACCGCCATTGCCGCCCTGGAGCACGGGGTCACTACCTTGACGGAACGCATTCGGGACACCGGCACCTGGCGCTATCCCGGCGATGAGAAGAACAGCTACGCTAACTGCTGGTATCACGCGGGTCACGGTTTTCAGAACATTGTTCAGGCTATTACCAACTCCTGCAACTACTTCTTTGCGGAAATGGGATACCGTATGGGTATGGATACGCTGCGGGAATATCTCACGATGTTCGGCCTGGGCCAGCCTACCGGCATTGAGATTGGTGAAAGAGCCGGTCTTCTGCCTGAGAACCCCGAGGGCCAGAACCAGGCTCCCTGGGCGGCGTTCGGCCAGTCCAGCCAGCTATATTCTCCTCTGCAATTGGCAAACTATGTTGCTACTCTGGTCTCTGGCGGCAGGCACTGTCAGGCGCACCTTCTGAAAGCCGCCAAGACCTATGACAACAGCGAGGTCATCGCCACAGGCAATACGGAACCGGTCAATATCATTCCCATAAGCGATGAAAACCTCCAGGCCGTGAAGCAGGGTATGCGGGGCCTGGTCACCACTGGCTCTCTGGCCTCCCATTTCCGGAACTGCGTAGTGACCGCCGGCGCAAAGACCGGTACTGCCCAGGTCTACAGCAATGTCAAAACCCACAGCGTCTTTGTCTGCTTCGCCCCTTACGAGGAACCAGAAATTGCCGTTGCGATTGCCATTGAGCGAGGCGGCAGCGGTTCTATCCTGGCCTCCACCGGCGTCAACATCTTGAACGCCTATTTCACCCCTAAGGATGTGGATACTGTCATCACTGGGGAAAACCAGCTTCTCCCCTGACCTTCTCCCCTTTCCGCTGGGGACCATTCCGAATCAACAAGGAGTTTTGCCATATGAGCAATGTGTTTAATTCCCGTTCTCCCCTTTATAAGATTCCCTTCGGCGCCGTGACCTGCGGAGAGCAAGTCGTCCTTACCTGCCGGCCTCTGGCGGCTGAAGGGTTTACGCATTGCTCTGTGCTTCTCACCCATGAATTTGCCGGGAAGCAGCAGGAGCTCGAACTCCCTTTCATCTCCATCCAGGAAGACCGGGCCTGCTTCTCCCTCTCTCTGTCCGCGCCGGAGGAATCGGACCTGCTGTGGTACTGCTTCCGGTTTTGGCGGGACGATGGCAGCGGCTGTTTCTACGACAAGACCGGCTACCGCTCCCTTGGTGCGCCGGAGTGCTGGCAGTTGACGGTTTACCAGGAGAGCGCCACGCCGGAATGGTTCGGGAGGGGCGTTACCTATCAAATCTTCCCGGACCGGTACTGCCGCCTTTCTGTTCCGGACCCTGCGGGGATGGTGGGCGACCGCTGGGTGCATGAATCCTGGACGGACCTCCCTGCCTGGCAGCCGGAAAATGGGGAAATCAAGAACCGGGACTTTTTCGGAGGCTCTCTGGCTGGCATTACCGCTCATCTGGACGATCTCTTTTCCATGGGCGTTTCCACACTGTATCTCTGTCCAATTTTTGAATCTGCCTCCAATCATCGATACAACACAGCGGATTATACGAAGATTGACCCCATGCTTGGCAGCGAGGAGGATTTTCGAGAGCTCTGCGCCCAGGCCCGGAAACGGGATATGCGGGTGATTTTGGACGGTGTTTTCAACCACACCGGCTCCCAGAGCATCTACTTCAACGCCGACGGGTTCTATCCTACCGTTGGCGCGGCCCAGAGTCAGGACAGTCCCTGCTATGACTGGTTCTCCTTTTCCTCCTGGCCGGACCGCTATGACTCCTGGTGGGGCATTTACACCCTTCCAAGCGTGCGGGAGGACTGCCCCAGCTATGTAGACTACATGGTTGAGGCTGATGATTCCATCGTCCGGCGCTGGCTGCGGGCGGGGGCCTCCGGCTGGCGGCTGGATGTGGCGGACGAGCTTCCCGATCAATTCATCGAGAAGATTCGTACCGCCGTGGAGGAGACCGATCCAGAGGCCATGGTGATTGGCGAGGTCTGGGAGGACGCCAGCAACAAAATCTCCTACTCCCAGCGCCGCCGGTATCTTCTGGGGCGAGAGCTTCACGGCGTGATGAATTATCCCTTCCGCACGGCCCTTTTGTCTTATCTTTTGGGCGGGTCTGCTGAAAATTTTCAGGAAAGCATGGAGACCCTGCGGGAGAATTATCCCCCTGCCGCGTTCCACTCCCTCATGAATTTTCTGGGGACGCATGACACACCCCGCATTCTGACACTGCTCAGCGGCCTTTCTCTGCCAGAGGACCGAAACGCACTGTCCACCTTCCATCTCTCTCCGGAGGCCCGGTTTTTGGGTATCGCCCGGGTCCGGCTGGCCGCGGCGGTGCTGTTTACCTTCCCAGGCTCTCCCATGGTTTACTATGGGGACGAGGCAGGCATGGAGGGCGGCGGCGACCCCTTCAACCGCGGCGGCTATCCCTGGGGCCAGGAGGAGCACACGCTTTTGGACTGGTTCACCCGCCTGGGCACGCTTCGAAAGGAAAGGCGCTCCTTGCAGCGGGGCGAGCTGCTCTGGCGGGGTGCAGATGGTCCCCTGCTGCTCTATTCCCGGGAGATTCCAGGAGAGAAAACCCTGACGGTCATCAATGCCGGGGCGGAACAGCGGGAAATCACTCTGCCGCTCCCCTACCGGAATCTGCTTTCCAACCACACGCCTCCCGCCGGAAAGCTGATTCTCCCCTCGTACAGCGCCTATATACTGGGCTTCGACGAACCATAAATGTTTCACGTGGAACATTCGCATCAATGAGGCAGGCTGCCGTGGCGTTCTCCTCTACAGGATTGACTGTAGAGCGGCGCTCATGGCAGCCCGCTTTTTTTCTCTCCAGATATTTACCCCACCCTGCTTCTCATGCGGCTTTGTCTATTCCTCCGATTTTTCCGAATGGTGTTTCACGTGAAACATTCTTTTTCATGATTTTTTCTATTTTCTCTTGCAACACTGGAGAAGCCTTGTTATAATGATGCTTAACTTGTGCGTTCATTTTATTGTATTTAATGTGTATGCGGCCCGGACCGGCCTTCATCTGTCGGCCGGAGGCTCCGGAAAGTAGGTGTTTCTGTGTCGAAAACCATTGCAATCGTAAATCAAAAGGGCGGCGTTGGCAAGACAACTACCTGTGTCAACCTGGCCGCTGCTCTGACGGAAGCGGGTCAGAGGGTGCTCCTCTGCGATTTTGACCCCCAGGCAAACGCGACCTCCGGTATGGGGGTGGACAAAACAGTTTCCAAAGGCGTCTATACCGCTCTCATCGGCGAGGCTCCTACCAGTGAGGCGGTGGTACATACCCGTTATGGGGACGTGCTTCCCTCCAATAAAGCGCTGGCTGGAGCGGGCGTGGAATTGATTTCGATGGACCGGCGGGAATTTCTGCTCCGGGACGCATTGGAGAGCCAGAGGGAACATTACGATTTCATTTTGATTGACTGCCCTCCCTCCCTGGAGCTGCTGACGCTGAACGCCCTCTGCGCTTCGGACGCCATCCTGGTGCCGGTGCAGTGCGAGTATTTTGCGCTGGAAGGACTTTCCGACCTGATGAACACCGTTCGTCTGGTCCGCCGGTCCCTCAATACCGCGCTGGAACTGGAGGGGGTGCTGCTTACCATGTACGATGGGCGTACAAATCTGGCCCTCCAAGTGGCGGAGGAAGTGAAGCACTATTTCCCCGGGAAGGTCTATGCCTCTGTCATTCCCCGGAACGTCCGGCTTTCGGAGGCGCCCAGTCACGGAAAGCCTATCAGCGCTTACGACCGGGCTTCCCGGGGTGCCGACGCTTATTCCGCTTTTGCTGCAGAGTTTTTGAAACGGCAAAGCGGGGAAAGCTAAGGGTGTTCCGGAAAATGCGGCGGGATCTCTGCTTTTTGCGGTAAAATCCCGCCTGGAACGGCAAACAAACCATGGCCGCTTCTCTCCTGCATCAAGAGGGAGCGGCAGCAGTGCTGCGGGACCGTGAACGGCGGCATCCGCATGAAAGGAGCGTTTTTCCATGGCAACAAAAAAGCCCTCCGGTCTTGGCCGGGGGTTGGGCGCTCTCCTGGGGGACGACGTTTTAAAACCGGAAAGCGCGGGAAGCCTATATTTACCCATTTCACAGGTGGAAAGCTGTTCCTTCCAGCCACGGAAGAGCTTCGACGCCGGGGCCCTGGCAGAATTGGCGGACTCCATCCGGGAGCATGGCATCATCCAGCCTTTGACCGTGCGGAAATTATCCTCTGGTTATTATCAGATTATTGCCGGTGAACGCCGCTGGAGGGCCGCACGTCTGGCAGGACTGCAAGAGGTCCCCGCGGTGGTAGTGGAAGCCGACGACCGGAAGGCATCTGAGCTGGCTTTGGTGGAAAATCTCCAGCGGGAAGACCTCAATCCCATGGAGGAGGCCGCCGGATTCCAGGTTCTTATCCAAAATTACCATATGACCCAGGAGGAAGCGGCCAAGCGTGTGGGAAAGTCCCGAAGTGCCGTGACAAATGCTCTGCGGCTTCTGGGACTGAATCCCTCCGTCCGGGAACTGGTGGAAAAGGGACAGGCCCGCGCACTCCTCTCCCTCCCCTCCGAGGCGCAGTCGAAAGCGGCTGACGCGGTCCTGAAAAGCGGATTGTCCGTCCGGCAGACTGAGGCCCTGGTAAAGCGTCTGGCAGCAGAAAAAGAGGCGCCGGAGGAACTGCCCCCGCCCAAAGAGGTCGATTACGCCGCTGAGGCCCAGCGGGAGCTGTCCACCCAGCTTGGACGGGGCGTGCGTATTGTCACAGGACGGAAAAAGGGACGAATCGAGCTGGAATATTACGGTTTAGACGACCTGAACGATCTCTTGGAAGCCCTGGCGCTTCTGCGGACCCGAAAGCAAGAGAAAGGACCCACGGTATGAAATTAGAAAAGCGCAGCAGCGGGGGCGGCGGAGAAAACCCATCCCCGGAATCTCCAGAGGACAATGCTCCTGTCGGCAAAAAGCCTGTTGTTATTTATATTTTAGTCTTATTTCTGGCGGCGTTCCTGCTCATGGGGATGTCCCTCCTGATGCACCAACGCAGCAATACGGAGGCAATTGGCCAGTTGAACGACTCGATTGCCGCCATTAAGGATGCGCAGACTGCGACAGACCGGGTAATCCAGCTTCAAGAGGAGCTTGACGAAACCAGGGAGCTTCTGGCGGAATTTGAAGACGCCGCCGAGACTGCCCGAAATCAGGCTTCCCTTGCGGATTACAACCTGGAGCGGACACAGGAGGCAATGGACTGGTTCTGGCAGTTAGATCATTACTACCTTCTGCAAGATATGGAGATGTGCGCCACGATCCTGGACGCCATGAACCAAAACAAAGAAAGCCCCATGGAGGAATACCTTTCCAGCAAAGCTGTGGAGCGCTATGAGGAAATTTGCGCGGCGCTCCAGGGCCAGGCGGACAGTGAAGAATCCTCATGAACCGCTGGAAAGCGATTATTACGGCAATTGCTCTGGTCCTTACAGCGGCAGGGGGATTCTAGCATTCCCGTCCGGTGAATATTTACAGCTTATCTCCGGGCATAAGGAAAGCTGATATTCTGCTTATCTTCCTCACGCGATATAACGCCTCCCCCACTGAAAACCCAAAGCCGTCTGAATGCCCTCACCCCAGAGTGGGTAAGCGTTTTGGAACTGCTTGAATCTTTACGGTTCCGCCGTCCCTCATGGAATCTGCTGCTTCAATTCCTGGATGAAATCTATGTGACAGGCCGTCAGACGCATACAGGCGATGGAAGCTGACGCTTCACATGGACGGCAGGCAGGCGGACCACATAATGCTCCAATTCTTTATTGATGAATGGACGTAACTCTCTCCCTGCTCCAACCGCAGCCTGACTCTCTGGATGGAAAACGGCCAGGACGCCGGAAACGCCCTCTCAGAAGCCCTCTGGCCCTTGCCGGAGGATAGCTAACCCACTGTTTCACGTGAAACATTCCAAACAACATCATACTGACATAGAAGAGGAGAATGTACCATGCTGGATATTCGTTTCATTCGGGAAAACCCCGATCTTGTCCGAGAAAACATCAAAAAGAAGTTTCAGGACGCCAAGCTGCCCCTGGTAGATCTCGTCATAGACCTGGACGCCAAGCGCCGCACCGCTATCGCAGAGGCGGATCAGCTTCGCTCCAACCGCAACACCTTCTCCAAACAAATCGGTATACTGATGGGCCAGGCCAAAAAGGACCCCTCCAAGCTGGAGGAAGTCGAGGCCGTCAAGCAGCAGGTCACTCAGCAGGCTCAGCGTCTTGCCGAGCTGGAGAAGCAGGAAACCGAGCTGGAAGCGGAGCTCCACAAGCATCTGCTTATAATCCCGCAAATGATTGATGATACCGTCCCCATTGGCAAGGACGACAGCGAAAACGTAGAAGTAGAGCGCTTTGGCGAGCCGGTAACGCCAGACTTTCCCATTCCCTACCACACAGATATCATGGAATCCTTTAACGGAATCGACCTGGACGCCGCTGGACGGGTCTCCGGAAGCGGCTTTTACTACCTCTTGGGCGATATTGCCCGCCTCCACGAGGCCGTGCTGGCATATGGCCGGGATTTTATGATCGGAAAAGGCTTTATCTACTGCATTCCTCCCTTTATGATTCACGGAAATGTTGTGGAAGGCGTCATGAGCCAAACCGACATGGATGGTATGATGTACAAAATCGAGGGCGAGGACCTTTACCTGATTGGCACCAGCGAACATTCCATGATTGGCCGCTTCATTGACCAAGTCCTTCCCAGCACCTCTCTTCCCCAGACCCTTACCTCTTATTCCCCCTGCTTCCGGAAGGAAAAGGGCTCCCATGGC